>JBCBOC010000495.1:0-3823 GCA_039821475.1 Cyanobacteria bacterium J06632_22
AACTGCGTGTAGGGCACCGTTGTCCCCGCGTAGGCCACCTCCCCCACCAGCGGCGTCAGCCCATAGCCAAAGGCCGTCAGGTAAACAATCGGCTCCGACATCGGCGGCAAAAAGTTTACCAACCAAGTACTGCGATACACCTGAAAGTGACGCCACCAAACGGAGTAAACGCCCCAAGGGTCGGGCAGAGAGTTGAGGAAGGGCATGGGGAGAAAGGGGGAGGGGGGAAACGCGTTAAGTGTAGGCGGAGGAGATAGAAGGTAGGAGATAGGAGGAAGAAGGAGCGTAAGGCAGAAATTCTGACTCCTGACTCCTGACTCCTGACTCCTGACTTCCCCCAAACCGTAACATTTACGAAGCTGGCACGGTCCGATCACCTGAGCAAGATAGCCTGAGCACAGAAAGGCACGGAGATAATCAGGGCCCATGGAAACTGACGCAACGGAGCGCATGCGGTGGCTGCAAGCCAATACCTTATTTGCTGATTTACCGGAAGAATTGGTCAGTGCCCTATCGGTCTGTCTCACGGACCAAACCCTGCAAGAGAACCAGCGGCTGATTCTCGAAGACACCGTTCCAGAGGCCCTATACATCCTCAGGTCCGGCAGATTAGAAAGCTACCGTAGCCGCCACACAACAGCAGCCCAAGCCCTAAGCCTACTCCCTGGCACCGTGCTGCACCTGCAAGAACTGTTACTCGACCAACCCACAGAACAAACCATTGTGGCCCTGAGCGACTGCCATCTGTGGCGACTGTCGGGCCAGCGTTTAAAATCTCTTGCCGAGGAATACCCTGAACTGAACCAAGAACTCTCTCAGCTCTTAGCCGAAGAACTGGCCCAACTTTCAGCCCAGTTCCTATACGAGCAAGAACGGCAACAGGCACTGCGCCCCTATCTGATACCGAAGGTCGAGCGCGGAGTGGTAGGAGCCAGCCGCTACGCCACCCGACTGCGACAAAACGTGAGAGAGGCCACCCAGTCAGTCCCCAATCCCGATGGCCGACGCCCGCCCGTTCTCATTTTTGGAGAACCAGGCCTCAATAAGGACAACCTAGCCGCGCTGATTCACTTTGGATCGGCCAACAAAAAAGCGCCGCTGATCAAAGTAGACTGTAAAACGCTGCGGCCGATGGACCTGCTTGGTCGTGGCGAGAGCCGCCCTGGACTGTTGGACTGGCTCGATCGCGGCACGTTGCTGCTCAACAACATTCACGACTTGGACCCAGCCCTCAAGCCGGCCCTACTCGATCTGCTAGAAACAGGCACCTATCAACCCCTGCGCCGCGAGGGTGATGGCCCCGCCCCCACAAAGACAAGCCCCGCCTGGATCATCATGGTCTCGGAACGGAATCTGTCTGCGATTGCCAAACGGACGGGGCACCGCATTAAGGTACCGCCCCTGCGCGTCCGCAAGGCCGACATTAGTGCTATTGCCAACTACTTTATTCTGCTCAACTGTAAACGCCGCGGCGTTGCTCGCCCTCGGCTCACACCAGAAGCCCTGCGCAGCCTGCAAAGCTACGACTTTCCCGGCAACCTGCGAGAGTTAGAGAGTCTGATCGAGCGCGCCTTGACCCAGGCCGAGTGCAGCAACCTCCTAACAGAAGAATTGTTCTGGTCAGCCAACCAAAAACCGCGCCGCTTTCGCGTCAACCTGCTCAACGCTTATCCTGCCATTCGGCGTTTCCTGCGCAGCCCCTGGTGGCCCGATCGGATCAACTATGGGTTTACCAGTTGGTTTTATGCCATTGTGGTAGCCGTTTTGTTCTTCGGCCCCCAAACCCGCGATAGCAACGCTGCCCTAAATCTGTTCTGGGCCTGGTGGTGGCCGCTGATCTTAATCGGGTTCCCGTTTGTGGGGCGGCTGTGGTGCGCGGTCTGCCCCTTTATGATCTACGGCGAAATCACTCAAAAACTCTCACTCTGGCTCTGGCCAAGACAGCTAAATAGCTGGCCCCGGCAGTGGGCCGAACGCTGGGGCGGTTGGATTCTCTACGGTGGGTTTGCCCTGATCCTACTGTGGGAGGAGCTGTGGAATCTGGAAAATACGGCTTATCTGTCAGGCTGGCTGTTGATTATGATCACCGCTGGCGCGATGGTTTGCTCGCTACTGTTTGAACGACGGTTTTGGTGCCGCTACCTGTGCCCGATTGGGGGCATGAACGGCTTGTTTGCCAAGCTATCCATGGTAGAACTCCGGGCACAGCGCGGCATTTGCTCAGCCACCTGCACCACCTACCAGTGTTATAAGGGTGGCCCCGAAAAGGGAGAAGGACAGGAGACAGGCGGCTGCCCAGTTTACTCTCACCCAGCCCAGCTTGAAGACAACCGCAATTGCGTACTGTGCATGACCTGCCTTAAGGCCTGTCCCCACCGTTCTGTTGAACTTAACCTGCGGCCGCCGGGCATTGAGCTATGGACAACGCCCAATGCAACAGCCTACGAGGTAGCCCTGCTGCTGCTGTTATGGGGGGCGGTATTGCTGCATCGTCTACCGCAGCTTACGCTACTGGTGTTAGGTGACGACAGCCTATTAGCCACGTTTTGGGGACATGCGATCGCATCACTTGTGGCATTATCTCTGCCCGCTGCCCTAGTCGGTGTGACCCATCGGCTCATCAGCCTTCTCAGACCCACGCTGACGGCCCGCCCCCTGGTGCAGTTGGCCTATGGCTATCTCCCATTGGTGCTTTTTAGCAATCTGGCCCATTACCTGCACATGGGTCTGACGGAGGCCGGACGGCTGATACCAGTCACGCTAGCGACCGTCGGCCAGGCTGGCGTTGGTCAAGTTAACATGAGCAGTCTGATTATCGTTGCGCATCCTGCGGTCCTTGCCTTTTTGCAAGGGGTCTGTCTGATAACCGGGGCAGCGCTCAGCATGTTTCTCACGCAGAAAATTGCCCAACAGCCCCTAGGCAAGCTGCTGCCTCAGCACGTCACCATTGTGCTGTCCACCGCCCTCCTGTGGGCGTTAATTCTGCCCTAACACTATGTGCGGTTCTGCGACAACACAAGCCGTACGCCTAAGGCAATGAGTATCGACCCCAGCACGCGGTCTAACCACACAGACAACTGCTGATTGTTTCGAAATACGTGGGTTACACGGGCAGCCGCTAGCACAAACAGACTTTCCACTAGGATAGCGACTAAAATGACTAGCATCCCTAAAAGCAGGGTCTGAAGGGTTGCCGGGCCAGCCTCTGCCCTCACAAACTGAGGCAAAAACGCCATAAAGAAGACAGCCACCTTAGGATTCAAAACATCGACCAGCATGCCCTGACGAAAAGCAGCCCAAGCTGATACAGGCAACGTCTGCTCGGGCTCAAGGGAAAATCGGCTTCCTTTAGAACGTAACGCCTGCAAACCCAAATAAAACAGATAGGCAGCGCCCATGTACTTCACAATGGTGAATGCCATGGCTGAAGTTGCCAAAATCGCCGACAGCCCCAAGGCTGCTGCAACCACATGAACCAACGCACCGGAACAAACACCGAGGCTAGAGGCTAAGCCAATCTTTTGTCCCTGAGCAATGGTGCGGGAGAGAATATAGACCAAATCCGGCCCTGGCGCCAAATTTAGAGCAAACGCTGCTGAGAAGAAAATCAGCCAGTAGGATATATCAATCATGACGGCAGCGTAGGTTGAAGGGGCAAATATCTGCTGAGACTATAGCGAATTGCCCCCTGCCATACTGTTGCGTGAACAGCTTTTATAGCTACCGCCACTTTGCTTAGGAATGAGGATTAAATAAAATCCATTCTTATGGTTGTTGAGGTAGTGCGACATAGTTCCACTTGGGCAAATATTCATCGAATCGA
>JBCBOC010000820.1:0-1693 GCA_039821475.1 Cyanobacteria bacterium J06632_22
AGGTGCTACAAAAGCTAAAGTCTTCAGAGCGGCGAGAGCTGACACCGCTGAAGCTGCGGCAACGAGCGAAGGCATTTGCACTAGAGACCGTAGAAAAGCAGAGTGAAGGCTTCCAGCGCTACGGGGTATGGGGCGATTGGGAAAATCCATACATGACACTGCTGCCTGAATATGAGGCAGCGCAGCTGGGCGTGTTTGGCCAAATGGTAGAAAATGGCCATATTTATAGAGGACTGCGCTCGGTACATTGGAGCCCGTCTTCACGCACAGCGCTGGCAGAAGCGGAGCTGGAGTACCCAGAAGATCACATCTCCCCTAGTATCTATCTAGCCTTTCCGATGGTGGCGGCATCTGAAGCTGCCCAAGAAACCCTTGCTCCATACCTAGAAAGTTTGGGCGTGGCGATTTGGACGACAACGCCCTGGACAATTCCGGCGAATGTGGCTGTATCGGTGAATCCAGAGCTAGACTACGCGGTGGTGAAGAGCGAGTCGGGAGAGCCATTTGAGCATTTGATTGTGGCGAAGGATCTGGCAGAGAAGCTGTCGGCTACCTTTGCCACCGGACTGACGGTGGTGGCTGAGCTAAAAGGGAGTGCGATCGCAGGTTCCACTTATCGCCATCCCCTCGCCAGTAAAGAAGCGACCTTTGACCGCGTTAGCCCCATCGTTATCGGCGGCGACTATGTCACCACCGAATCGGGCACCGGGCTCGTTCACACCGCGCCGGGCCATGGTCAAGACGACTTTATGGTGGGCCAGCGAGAAAACTTACCTATCTTGTGTCCTGTCGACGAGCGCGGCAACTTTACCGCCGAAGCCGGTAGCTTTGAGGGGTTGAACGTCCTGAAAACAGCTAACGATGCCCTGATTGAGGCACTGACCGAAGAGAAGGTATTGCTGAAGCATGAGCCCTACAATCACAAGTATCCCTACGACTGGCGTACGAAGAAGCCTGTGATTTACCGAGCCACTGAGCAGTGGTTTGCCTCAGTAAAAGGCTTCGTAGGCGATGCCCTAAAGGCCGTCGACGAGGTGAAGTGGATTCCTGCCCAGGGTAAGAACCGGATTACATCGATGGTGTCTGAGCGCTCAGACTGGTGCATTTCTCGGCAGCGCAGCTGGGGCGTGCCCATCCCTGTCTTTTATGACGAGGCGACGGGTGAGCCGCTGATGACCCAGGAGACTATCGCCCACGTGCAGGAGATTGTCGCAGAGAAAGGCGCAGATGCTTGGTGGGAACTCAGCGTCGAAGAATTATTGCCCGAAGCGTATCGCAACGATGGCAAAACCTATGTGAAGGGCACCGACACCATGGACGTTTGGTTCGATTCGGGCTCTTCTTGGGCGTCGGTGGTGCAGCAACGCGAGGGATTGGATTACCCGGCTGAGGTGTATTTGGAAGGATCTGACCAGCACCGAGGATGGTTTCAGTCGAGCCTGCTGACGAGTGTGGCAACTAATGGCCATGCGCCATACCGGCAGGTGCTAACCCACGGCTACGTGTTAGACGAAAATGGCCGCAAGATGAGCAAATCCCTGGGGAATGGCGTAGATCCTCGGGTGATTATTGAAGGTGGCAACAACAAAAAACAGGAGCCACCCTATGGCGCAGATGTTCTGCGGCTGTGGGTATCTTCGGTCGATTATTCGGGCGATATGCGGCTGGGCATGCGCAATGTGAAGCAAATGTC
>JBCBOC010000312.1:0-5341 GCA_039821475.1 Cyanobacteria bacterium J06632_22
ACCTGACGTCAGACGCACACGCGCCACCTTACGCAGAGCCGAATTCGGCTTCTTCGGCGTGGTGGTGTAAACCCGAGTGCAGACACCGCGACGTTGCGGGCAGCTCTTCAGGGCTGGAGACTTTGTCTTTTTCTTGGCGCGGTTTCGCTCAGTACGAATGAGCTGCTGGATAGTCGGCATCAGTGAAGGCGGTTAAAAATTTGTGGTTTCAAGTTTATAGAGGCTGTTTACACAAACTCAGCTGTTTATACAGACCCTTTTTGCACAGGCTTACAATGCTAGCAATGATGGGGAATTATTGTCAATTTAGAAAATGACCATGAGCCATTTTGTCGATTCCTATCGTAGCTTCGTCCCCGTCATCCCAAATAGTGACGGTGCTAACGCTGGGGTGCTGAGCCGGGAAGGTTGCCACGGCCGCCTGTTCTCCTCCTAAACGCAATCCCCGCCTTGGAAATGCGCTTTCAAGGCGGGGATAAGGATGTCGCAAATCGTTGTCACGGGGCAATTACTGGGCCGTTTTGTCCGTGCGGGCGTAGTCATCCTGGAAGCGAATAATGTCGTCTTCGCCCAGATACTCACCGTTCTGCACTTCGATCAGCACTAGGGGAATGACGCCAGCATTCTCTAGACGGTGGGAGCTGCAAGCCGGAACGTAGGTGGACTGGTTACTGCACAGCAGGGTTTCTTTGCCGTCACAGGTCACTTTTGCAGTACCGGAAACCACAATCCAGTGTTCGCTGCGATGGTGGTGCATTTGCAGGCTGAGGCGATGACCGGGCTTCACTTCGATGCGCTTAATTTTATAGCCTTGGCCTTCTTCCAGGACGGTGAAGGAGCCCCAAGGGCGCTGGTCAGTTTTAGCATCTTTGTCAGCGGCAGCACCGGCAACGGGCATGGCGCTAGCGGGACGTTCCTTGGTTTGTACCACGATGTTTTCTCCGTTAGATGTACGAGGACGAGACCGTAAGGGACTGGTCCGGGTGGGTTGAGGAAAGGGCGGGCGAGGTCGGCGAAAATACTGTTGCTTAAATACTATGAAACCGAAATAGCAGCGACGATGATCGCTGTCACAGTCATGGCTCTAGAGACGGCGATTCGTGCCGGGTCGCCCAAGGTAGCAACATTTTGACATGAAGCTACAAATGGTTTGGTATCGGGGATCATTGATCGGCCACTGGAGATCAGCCATTGAGATCGGCTAGGGGGGCAAATCAGCGCAAAGCTCAACCTGAGCATGTTGACCGTCAGACGGTCGACATACAGCACTCGCCACTTTGCTGAGTACACCCCACAAAGGCTCACACAAAGGCCCCACCAAAGGCATTTTTGGCGACAGCTACTAGTAGACGATCGTCCCGTCGAGCATTTACCCGAGCGACAACTGTCTGGCAACCCTATCTGGCAACCCTGTAAATGATCTCGTTCTGCCAGTTGGCCACGATTCTAACAATTGCGATCGCACCTCCTACAGTCGTGGTGCTACCGAAATCAAAATCTAAACGCCGCCTTGATGTATTGCCTTGTGAACATTAAGGTCCTATCCCCTAGGCACAGATACGGACGTGACCGGCGGCTGCAAGAATAGCCCGAGCGCATTGTTAATGCGGGCCGCGGTACGGGGAGAGCGATTGAGCAGTTGACCATTGAGATACAGGCTGGTTGAGCTGCCGCCGTCGAGGTTCAATGCATCCACCGCCCCTAGGCGCCGCATCAGTTCCGCCATTTCGGTCAGATTAGGGCCACGACCGCCAATGCGACTTTGGGCAGACACCAGCATCCAGCGACCGTCCGCGGTAATGCCCAGGGCACTCCTCGGCGCAGCTCCCTGGATAAAGTTAGTACTAAACCCTTCACCCGGCGCATCGAGAACAACCTGCCCCTGCTTGATCAACAAGGGCCCCGCACCCAAAGCATGGGGATACTGCTCAAAGCTAGCGGGCTGCGTTTGGGCGGAGAAGATCACCTGACTACCAGGGGGTAAAGCCCGAGCTGCCGTGGCAAAGGAGCGCAGCGCTAGCAAATAGCCATCGGCGGGAATGGGCACCTGGCCTGAGCCCGCCAACCCCATCGTCTGCTGGGCGGACACCTGCCCGTTTTGCACAGTGACCACCACTTCGTTATCGATGAGGGGCGTATACATCGGCCCCCAGGCATCGGTGTAGCGGGCAATCCCGGCCTGCACATAACCGCTATTTAGGGCCAAAATTGGAAATGTCTGACCATTGGCCACCACCACTTCCGTCAGAGCCAACCGATCCATGACGTATTGCCCCTGATCGTTCCAGGCAATCGCCCCTCGGTTCAAAATCGGGCCAGAAATCCAATTACCGCTATAGCGCACAGCGCCTAAAGGGAGTTGATTGTTACGGTTAAAGAAACCGCCATTGATAGCGGCCGCCGCATTCCACTGGTGCGCCATCGTCAGCAAGGGACTAATGCCACTCGCACTGGTGGGGTTCGTCCAAATGGGCAACAGGGGCGCGTCGGCACGGGGCCGAAAGGTCAGGCTATAGACCGGGAAATTGGCCGCGCCCACGGCCACATAACGCTGCTGCCACTGCACCCCCTCAGCCCAAGCAATATCGCGTTCTTGCAGCGCGTCGGGGCGCAGGTCGATAACCAAACGATGGGGACCCGACAAGGCCCAGGTGTGGGGATGAATGCCAGCGGCGACACTAATGGTCAGCGTGGTTCGCTGGGTAGCTCGGCTGACCGCCAGGGACTTCAGCGCCGTGCCCGGACGGGTAACAAATTCAGCGGCCTCTGAGAGTCCAGACGATAAGGCAGCGTCAACGGTCACGGTGATGGATCCCGCTGTTTCACTGACTTGCCAGGGCGCGGCCTGGTTAAGATCGAGGACGAGCCGGTCTCCCCAATCCTGACGCCCATGACGGATCGTGGCAATTTCGCTGACCGGTGTATTGATTTCCAGAATGGGACCGTTAATCTTGACCTGCCATGCCAGCCGGTCAATCAGGGGCATGACATTTAGATAACGACGATTTTCGGATAGCCAGGCTGGGACCGTGACGGGCGCAGCACGACTGGAGGCGTAATAGTCGAGCGGCTGACGATCGGGCTGATTGGTATTGAGCAGGTCAAAGCCAAACTGCTGCATCAGCGCACTATCTACAATACCGACCGCATCAGACCGTACCTGCCAGGCGCCCTCGACCAAACGCCCATTAAGGCGAATCTGCGGACCGCTGGTAGCCTCAAGCCGATCGAGATCTAGGGCTTGGGCAGACTGGGGCAGCGCACCACCGATCATGGCGGGTATATCCGGAGCCAGGACGGGCAGTCGCGTCCACACCAAGACCGCAAAAGCCCAACTAAAAATGGTCAGCAGCGTCAAACGTGATCGCCCTCGCAAAAAGCGAAGGAACGTCATGAAAGAGCGGCCATTGACGGGGCGTTCTCTTTTGGGCACGTGTTCGGAATACTGAGAATAGTGAAACGGTGACGGGGGTTTGCTCAACCGAGACTCCAGCAGCGGTAACGTTAATCACTTTCTACTTTGCCTTGCCTACCCAGAGGTGTCAGGAGGGTTGCGAGGTTTCTTCACTTCAGGTTGTGGCCCAACGCTCTGACCTAAGAACAGTCGCAGCCATTTGGGTATGCTAATCGGGATGCTGCGGCCCAAATGCCTGTAACGGTTACAGCGTCTGTATCATTCGCTGCTTGACTTGATTTGAGCGCAACTTCTAAAATATCAGTCCACGCTGTTTTGACTAAAACGGCGTGTGGTTGGCGTAGTGTGGCTTCAAAGCCCAATCCACGTGTACGCCAATGTGTAATGGCTCCCACATGGCTCCGAATTGGTGCACTACGACTTTAGTCTAACGGCGCAGTCTAGAAGCACCACGGTCTAGAGGCGTCATCCAGATTTCCGTCACTTCTCAGGCAGGCTTTCTTGAATGGGGTCCTTTACTTTGCCTGCTGCGTATGCCATGGGCGCAACCCTATGGCCGTTAGCTACTAAAACCTTAGACTTTTGGATACATTTTTCGAAATTGTCTTTTATATAGAACACTCGGTGTGACGACGTCAAGTCCTTAACGGGCCGCTTGAGTCGAAAAATAACCATTCCCTGTGTTTCTTGAAAACCATCAAAAATTTAGATGGTTACCCACACTGACCTGTCTTAAAAGCTAAGACGGGGCAACGTCAAGCTTTTTGTAACGAACACTAAACGACTGCAATATAACTATGGGCAACACCAACCGTACCGACCGTTCTCATCGTTCTGCTCACTGGACTCAGGACAGTCACGCAGCAACACCGTTTGCGCCCAGTTGGCTGATGGAAGAACGGGATGCGTGCGGTGTGGGTTTCATCGCTGACCAAAAGGGGCAGGCCAGCCACAAACTTGTGACCGACGCGCTCACAGCCCTCAGCTGTATGGAACACCGGGGTGGCTGCTGTGCTGATCAGGACTCAGGCGATGGCGCCGGGGTGATGACCACGATTCCTTGGGCGGTACTGCAGACCTGGGCAAACGCCGAAGGGAAAGGAACACTGACGGTGGGCGAAGTGGGTGTCGGCATGGTGTTCTTGCCCAACCACGAGGGGGCTGCAGCCCTGGCACGCAAAGCGTTTACAACAGTAGCCGCCGAAACGGGCGTCGAACTGTTGGGCTTTCGCCCGGTACCGGTGGCGCCAGAAACCTTAGGCCCTCTAGCCAAAGAATTTCAGCCCTTGATCGAGCAGGTGGTGGTTAAGGTGACAGGCCTAAATGCCGAGACCCTGGAGCGAAAGCTGTTCCTGCTGCGGCGTGGCTGGGAGTTGGCGGTACGGAACCTGGCACAGGATGCGGACGAGTCAACGGCAGCGGCGCTGGCAGACTTTTATGTGTGCTCCCTGTCGGGGCAGACGATTGTCTACAAGGGGATGGTGCGATCGCAAATCCTGGGCGAGTTTTACCTGGATCTGCAAAACGCCGAATACACCAGCCACTTCGCTGTTTACCACCGTCGCTTTAGCACTAACACTCTGCCAAAATGGCCCCTGGCTCACCCCATGCGCCTGCTCGGCCACAACGGCGAAATCAATACCCTAATCGGCAACATCAATTGGATGGTGGCCCGCGAGTCGGAGCTCTCCCACGAAGTCTGGGGCGACGATTTGGCCAAGCTGAAGCCGATTGTGAACGTCAACGCCAGCGACTCCGCCAACCTAGATAGCGTCATGGAATTGCTGGTGCGCTCTGGTCGTACCCCCGTTCAGACGCTGATGATGATGGTGCCCGAGGCCTACGACAACCAGCCTGACTTGATTAGCCATCCCGAAATCACCAACTACTACGAGTACTATGCGGGCATTCAAGAGCCCTGGGATG
>JBCBOC010000207.1:0-6515 GCA_039821475.1 Cyanobacteria bacterium J06632_22
ACTAACTCCAGGACGGCTCTGCCGATAGCTCTCTCGCTGCCCTATTCATGCAACAAGGCCGTTTCTCACTGTAACCTTGATTCCGTAACAATCGAAGCGTTGGTAGACGCCTTCGATTATTACAGGGCGACCCTATCAATGGGTTCAGCACCAAAAACTGGCCTGAGAACGCAACCTAGCTACAGAGACAACCTCTGTCAAAGAAAACGGCGCGTGCCGTCAGGATGGTACGCGCCGAAGAAGTGAAGTGTGTGGTGATATGAGAGGGTAATTGGACTAGACCCAGCCTGCACGGTCCATGATGCGGACCGCTTCAGATTGGTTCTCACCATAAACGTTAACGTTCATCTCGGCTCCTTCGTAGTAGCCAAAGCCCGCAACGATCGGGTCTAACGGTGTGCCGGGCACTGTAGGGTACTCGTTGTTACCCTGGGCAAAGAACACTTGCGCAACAGGACTAGAAAGATATTCCAAGAACTGGATGGCATTGTCACGGTTGGGAGCATTGGCGGTTAAGCCGGCACCGCTAATGTTCTCGTGGGCACCCCGACCACCTTGGTTCGGGAAGAACACATCCATCTTGTCAAAAATGGCCTGCTTGGCCGGGTCTTCATCCTTGGCATAGCGGGGCAGATAGTAGGTGTTTGCGATCGCAATCGACCCTATCCCAGCCGCAGCCGCTTCAATCTGCGCCCGATCATTCCCTTCTGGCGGACGGGCAAAGTTGGCCACTAGCGCTTCAACCCAATCCTCAGCATCGGCCATGCCCAACGCTTCGATGATGGAAGCCGTCAGCGACTGGCTATAAATATTGGTAGAGGAGCGGGTCAGAATCTTACCGCGCCACTTGGAACTGGCCAGGTCTTCGTAGGTGGACAGCTCACTGGGGTCAACCAGGTCCTTATTATACATCAGCACCCGCACCCGCTTGGAAAAGCCAAACCAGTGACCGTCAGGGTGACGAAGGGAAGCCGGAATACGATCCTCCAGTGTTTCAGAAGAGACCGGGGCAAATACACCCGCCTGATCCGCCCGCCACAGGCGCCCGGCATCAACGGTCATGAAGACATCTGCTGGACTGTTGCGCCCTTCGGCTTGAATGCGCTCCAACAGTTCATCGGCACTGCCTTCCAGCAAGTTAACCTGAATACCCGTTTGCCGGGTGAAGTTGTCGTACAGCTCATCATCGGTGTTGTAGTGACGAGACGAGTAGAGGTTAACGACACCATTTTGCGCCTGAGCGGGCTGAGGGCGAAAGACTTGAGTAGCGGCAAAGGCTGCAGTCGAAGCAGCCCCACTTGCAAGCAGGGATCGACGTGAAATGCGCATAACGCAATAATGACTCCATTTCTTAGTAGTGTTTTAACTTGAGGCCTGTGTTGAGCATCGAATGCCACGACCCCAGTAGTAAGACCCAGATAGCTATCAATAACGAAGAACTAGCAGCTTACTCAAAAGTGTATTGAGCACAGCTATACGTTTTGAGTATCACACACTGTTGATACCTATTTTCATTTATTTTTTCATAAAAATACGTAAAACTTCTGATAAAAAAGGGTTTTAGAATGCATTGAAAATATATATGGTTTCTATATTGAGAATAGAAAGCCTTTTCATGATCTTAAGTTAGAATTTCATACCGAACATTTTTAACTAGAAGCTTTACTCAACGGTTGTTTTATTCAGATTCAGAGCTTTT
Source organism: Cyanobacteria bacterium J06632_22 (assembly GCA_039821475.1). Classification (GTDB taxonomy): domain Bacteria; phylum Cyanobacteriota; class Cyanobacteriia; order Phormidesmidales; family Phormidesmidaceae; genus CAWUKV01. Next base: position 1,700 of record JBCBOC010000207.1, read on the forward strand.
AAAGGCAGGAATTATTTTCGATAAAAAGTTAAATTTGACCGCTATGACCGAAGGGCATCTGGATACATAATAGAAATTGCTTTCAATTAGATATTGACTGAGTAAATGGCAATGACGATTAAATCCACTTCCAAGCAGCTAATGGCAGGGGTTACCCTGACATTTTTAGCAATCTCAGGCTGCACTCCTCCATCGTCAGATGTCGATGCTCCAGCTGCGAATACCGGCACCCTCAATGTTTACTCCGCACGCCACTACGACGTGGACGACGAACTGTTTAAACGCTTTACAGAATCAACGGGCATTGACGTCAACGTTGTCGAAGGCAAGTCAGATGAGCTGATTGAGCGCATTACCACCGAGGGCGAGAATAGCCCCGCCGATATCTTCATGACCGTTGACGCCGGTCGGCTGTGGCGGGCCGAAGAAGCTGGTATTTTCCAACCCGTCAGCTCAGCCGCCCTCGATCAGGCCGTTCCCGCCAACCTACGCCACCCCGACGGGCTGTGGTATGGGCTCACCAAGCGGGCCAGGGTATTGGTGTACAACCCCAGTGCCGTGACCCCAGCCGACCTCTCCACCTACGAAGCCCTAGCTGAGCCAGAATGGGCCGGGCGCGTGTGCGTCCGCAGCTCTGGCAATATCTACAACCAGTCGCTGCTGGGCTCCATGATTGAAACCGAAGGGGTCGAGGCAACAGAGGAATGGGCCCAAGGGTTAGTGAATAACTTTGCCCGCCAGCCCGATGGCGGCGATGTGGCCCAGATTGAGGCCGTGGCTTCGGGTCAATGCGATGTGGCGATTGTGAACCATTACTACTGGGCGCGACTGGCCAAGTCGGATGACGCCGCTGATCAAGACGTCATCAGCAAAACAGCCGTGTTTTTCCCCAACCAAGACGGGCGCGGCACCCACGTGAACATCAGTGGGGTTGGCGTTGTGGCTGGGGCCGAAAATCAAGAAAATGCGATCGCATTCCTCGAATTTCTCATGAGCCCACTAGCCCAAACCGTATTTGCCCAAAGCAATAACGAGTATCCCGTAGTAGAGGGTATTGACGTGGACCCAGTGGTCTCGGAACTGGGCGACTTTAAAGTCGATGAGGTGAACGTATCGGCCTACGGTCGAAACAATCCAGAAGTCGTCAAACTAGTTGACCGTGTGGGTTGGGAGTAGGCCTGAAACACGTTTAGAAACCCATGCAATTCAAAATTCCGGACCTGCTCTTAGCGGACGAGCGTCAACAGATCTTATCGACCCTGCAGGCTGCAGAGTTTATCGATGGCAAACTGACAGCGGGTTGGTATGCCAAGCAGGTCAAGCATAACCAGCAGGTCAAAACGGCGGACGGCAAAGCCCTCAAAGAACAGATTAAATCTGCCCTACAAAAGCATCCGCTGTTTCAGGCAGCTGTACGGCCTCGGCATATTCACACGCTGCTACTGAGCCGCTACGAGCCAGGTATGTCCTACGGCACCCATGCCGATAACGCCTTAATGGGACAGTACCGGTCTGACGTATCGTTTACCGTGTTTTTGAACGACCCGGCAGAGTACCAGGGCGGGGAGCTTGTCGTTGAGGGGGCTGACGATGAACAGGCTTACAAGCTATTAGCAGGTACTGCGTTTGTCTATCCCTCTTCAGCGCTACATCGCGTGAATGAAGTGACCGCAGGCGTACGATATGTAGCGGTGGGCTGGGTGCAAAGCTGGGTAAGAGACCCAGCCCACCGAGAAGTACTGTTTGACTTAGATACGGCACGACGATCTATCTTTTCGCAACAGGGAAAGACCGTAGAATTCGATCTGGTCTCAAAAAGTATCTCGAATTTGCTGCGCCAGTGGGCAGAGTAAGCGATGTTCTCTACAGGCCTTGCAAAGCTATTATTGTCGCTAATGGGCAACAGGGTTTCTCCAACCCGTGATGGAAAATATGATTGATACCTACCTACGGCAGGCACGGATTCAACAATGTTGTTGTTAAAGCACTATTCAATAACAGTATTTATTGGTCTAATATAGCCATCGCCACAAGGGTCCTTTTTGGGGCCCTTTTTGGGGCCCTTTTTTGAGGTTTGCGCACGACGGCGGGCCACTGGGCGACCATACCAAGGGTTGCACAGCCAGAACTGTCCTAAGCAAAGTGGCGAGCGCTATATTCAAAATCTGTGAATCATAGCGGTAGCAGATAGCCGTTCATCTTCGTAATCACGGATATCATGCCTTGGTGATTCCCTTGCGGAATGGGCATTCTGAAGTCGGTAGTCATTATCCAAGACGAGTTTCTTTCTCCTAAAAGCAGAGAAATTACGGAAGCCGTCAACTCTACCCTGGGTTAATCCAACACTGCCTTTTGGCTGTGGCAAATGTAGCAGCAGATGCAACAGCCTTTAAATCCGCGAGGAGAAGGCTGCAACGCCATTTCGTTGTCCTAATGTAAATGGCGCAAATGATATATGGCATGGGCCACTTTGCTTAAGCCTGTTCACAGGCTAAACCGATTGATATTGGGACAAAGTGGCCAAATCGCACATTCCCCCCTTGTGCAGATGGCCTTGTGCAGATGGCTAAATCTTAGCCCCGCCCAGAACGATCGGTTTTCCGACAAGGAAAGCAACAGGTCTCAACTTGGACGGGGTTTATGGCAGCGTCGTGCCGTCGATTGAAAAGATTTCACCCTGCCTGATTGCTTAATAACAACTCTTTTTGTTGTACCTATTCTTCTCCCTGGTCGGATCCTATTAGATCCGGTTGGGTCACCCTCATTATCTCAGTCGTAAGCGAAACACCCTCATGTCCCAGTCTCAGTCACCTCAGTCCACATCTCAGTGGAAAAATGCCGTCATTATTGGCGGGCTCATCGGCGGCAGCGTATTACTCGGTGCCATCCTGGTAAAAGTGCTTCCTGGTAATGATGTAGCAAGCTCTACACCGGCTGAGCCAGCGGTTACAGCCGAGGCACAGGCGCCTGCGGCGGCACCGGTCCAAGAGGCGACGACAGCCCCAGCGGCAGAAGCAGAACCTGCCGCTGCGCAGCCCGCTGCTGCCCCTAAGCCCACGGCAGCCCCCCAAGCAGCCCCAGCACCTGCCCCCGAACCCCGTCGCCCAGAAATTGCCGCCGGCGCTAACTCCACCGTATCCGGCGAGCCCGGCTGGAAAAACATTCGAGAAGGGGTCGGCACCCAGAATAAGGTGGTTGACACCGTAGAAGTGGGTGACCGTCTCCAGATGCTCAGTAGCAGTCGAGACTCGGGCGGTGGCGTCTGGTATCAGGTGGTAACCCCAAAAGGCCGACAAGGTTGGATCGCTGGACAGTTACTCACCTTGGATAACGCCAATAGTGCCGCTGGCGTTGGGGGCAATGCACCAAGCTACAACCCAACCAATGCCACCGTCATCGGAGCGGCCGGCAGCAAAAATGTTCGCTCCGGCCCGAGTGTCAACTATCCGGTGGCACACATCGCCTACCCCGGGGACCGGGTGATGGTGAGCCTCTCAGAGTTCGATGGGACGGACTACGTCTGGTACAAGGTGTATTTCCCCATCTCCGGTGCGGAGGGATGGATGGCCGATGTGGTTTTAAGCCTGGACTAGGGCACCGACAGCCCCTCAGAACCGACGCCGCAGTCAAAAGGGTTTAGCCCCCGTACGGCTGCGGCAATGTATTGCAACAGCGGACTAACGTCCTTCGATCTTGAAAGTAGCGATGTCCACCTCCCAACTGTTTCGGCACATTAAATTTGTTGCGATCGCAACCGTAACAGCCCTTACCATTGTCGTCCTGGGTTTACCGCTCAGCGGCATTGCCCTACGACCCAGCAGCGCCGCAGTCTCGGCCCGCCCTCTGGTCAGCGAGCTTTCTCAATCAACTGCCAGCGTTCCAGACTTGCCCAGAGACAGCGTTGCGCCGCCCCGTGCAGCGGCTGCAGCCGCTCCCAGCGAACATCTTGGCACCGATGCCGGGATGGTAATAGAAGACGTCCCCCCCCTTGCCAGCGCACCTGAACCGATCATTGCACCGGCCACTGCCACCCAGCGTCTTGGCCACTTCCCCTATGACGAAGCCGTACCGGATCGGCTACAGCCCATCGGCGAATTCGCCCGAGACAGCTACGCCCGTACCGAGTCCTTAGACTTTGAAGCCGCCGACGCATTTCTTGCCATGCGCTCGGCTGCCAGCGCCCAGGGCGTTGAAATCATGCCGATCTCGGGGTTTCGGTCGGTCACCACCCAGCAAACGCTCTTTGAACGACAGCGACAGCGCAAGGGGAGCGAAGCCGCAGCGGCATTGGTCAGTGCGCCCCCCGGTCACAGCGAACACCACAGTGGTTACGCCATTGACATTGCCGATGCAAACCAGGCCACAACCGATCTAGAGCAAATCTTTGAAACCACCCCCACTTACCAGTGGCTGTTGGTTAATGCTCACAGTTACGGTTTCGAGCAGTCTTTTCCCAAAAACAACCGTCAGGGCATCAGCTTCGAGCCTTGGCACTGGCGATATGTGCTCTCGCCCAGAGCCGCCCAGACCTTTGCCGCAGCCAGAGGTGCAGCCTATGGTAGTTAAGGGATTAAGCCCACGTGGCCCTTGGCTTTCAAAGTCTTGACCTTACAGAAAGGTCGCCTGATGCTCCTGAGCCCAAGTTGAGAATGGGGTAGCTGGTCGCCCTAAAATTTGTTGAATTGTATCCGTCGGGTCTGCATAGACTCCGGTGGCGAACACGCTGTATAGCCGTCGCCACAAAGGCCTTTTTTGGAGTTTGTGTGCGACGGCATGCCACTTGGCTCCAGTACCAGGCACTTGAGCGCCAGAACTG
>JBCBOC010000228.1:0-6241 GCA_039821475.1 Cyanobacteria bacterium J06632_22
AGTGCCATGGCACCGGGTCGGCCCCACATCGCCAGTGCCCTGCTGGCAGCAGGGCATGTCCAGTCCAAAGAAGAAGCCTTCCAACGCTTCCTGCGGGACAACGGTCCGGCCTACGTGCCCTACGAGAAGTTTTCTGTGCAGGACGGTATTGCCCTGCTCAAGTCCTGCGGCGCGGTGCCGGTATGGGCACATCCCTTTCTTTTTAGAGGTGCAACGGTTGCGACTGTGCTACCGGAACTAGTAGACGCAGGACTGATGGGCATTGAGGTCTACCACCCCAACCATAGTCCCAGCCATCGCCGCGAACTAGAGGCCTACTGCCAGGAGTATGGCCTGTTGATGACCGGCGGCAGCGACTACCATGGACCGCCGGCAGACAAGAAAAAAGAACACCACGATCTCAATAGCCTAGCGGTTCCCCTCGAACTATTGGCTGCAGTCAAGCACGCTGCAGCAACGTTGAAAGACGAGGTCATGAGATAACCATCGGACAACCCGTAACCTCACAATGAGGCATAGCCGTCAGTGTCTCTTGCTCAATTCGTAAAACTGGGATCAATTTGCACCCATAGTGCGAGATCTAACCCTTCAGGTTCTACCGCTAATGACAGGACTCGCGCGGTGATGCCCTGGGGCTCGAACTGTCTCAAGCTAAGCTGGTCATCTAGGCTTTCAGTAAAGGTATCCAGTAACTGATCTGGGGCAGCCTCTCCGTCTACCACGACCCGCGGGTCAAGCAATACCAAGCGATGGCCGTTCTCCACGGTCAAGCCGGTTTCGGCCTCAATCGGCAAGCTTTCTTCAAGCACCTGATCAAATAAATCAATTTCGACTCGCAGGCGATTGTTACCGAGGAAGGTCACTTTGGGGTTTTCCAGTCGGTAGCGGCTGACTTCACGATTTTGGGACGCGTTGTCCAGGTTAATGCGGATGCTGCTGAGCTGGTTCAGGAAAGCGGGGGACTGCAGAAAGGTATTGAGGTCTTCGGCGGTGAGCACTAGATGTACCGCCCCTTGAAAAGGACGATCGAGCACCACACGGCCCTGCTGAAGCGCGCCCACATCTAGGTCAATGGGATCGGTTTCGATATCTGCGATCGCAATGCGAAACCCAGGCACCAGCGAAACCCCCCGAGCCCCAATCCGCAAGCGGTCCACCTTGCCTTGTAGCAGTTGCACCGCCGAACCGTTATCGACTCGCACCTCCAGGTCCTCGACATTGTCAACGCGAGCCCGGATGGCATTCGCAGCAATCTGGTCTAGGGCCACCCCAGTGGGAGACCCGATAAACAACAGACTTGAGAGCAGAATGGAGAGGAATTCCATGGGGTTGGAAGGTGATAAAGGCACCACATGCGGTGCCCGAACAGGATTAACTCGTCTATGCTAGCGCCTCTGCCATCCAGCCTTGAAGGGTAGGGAGCACTTCAGCAATTGGCAGGTCCTGGGATTCCCCGGTGTGCCGTTGAAAGACTTCAACTTTGCCCTCTTTCAGGGAACGTCCGGTGGTGATGCGGTAGGGAATGCCAATCAGCTCAGCATCCTTGAACTTAACCCCAGCCCGCTCCTTACGATCGTCCAGCAGGGTTTCAATGCCCGCAGCGTTGAGGTCGGTGTACAGTTGCTCCGCAGCGGCCATTTGAGCTTCGTCCTTGATATTCGGGGCCACCACAATGGCATGGTAGGGTGCGATCGCAACCGGCCAGATGATGCCCTTGTCGTCATAGGACTGCTCCACCGCAGCCTGAGCCAAACGCGACACGCCCACGCCGTAACAGCCCATTACCAGTGGAGCCTGACCACCCGCCTCAGTGGTATAGGTGGCGCCCATCGCCGTCGAATATTTGCTTCCCAGTTGGAAGATATGCCCAATTTCAATGCCTCGGGCCGTTTGAATGATTTGACTGGGGTCGTGGACCGCCCGATCACCCGCCACTGCCGTTCGCACATCCACCACCTTGGTCGGCAGCGTAAACTCACTGCCCCAGTTGGCACCCACCACGTGCTTACCGCTTTCATTGGAGCCCGTGACAAAGTTTTTCAAGTCTGCGGCAGTTTGGTCTACCAAGCGTAAAAACTGCCCCGACAGTCCTGCCGTTGCTTGAATGTATTGATCGCTCAGATCGGGGGCGATATATCCCAATGGCAACGGCTGAGCCGCCCACTTAGCCTGAGTTTCTGGATCCGGCACTTCCAAAGCCAAAACAGTGTTGCTGTCGTAGTCGCCCGCCAGTTTCGTCAGCTCATTCTGAAGTTTGACATCATTGACGTCCTGGTCGCCGCGCAGGCTCACCAGCACCAGCACCGTTTGACCGCTGTCGTAGGTGGCCTGATAAAGAACATTTTTAACAATCTGGGTGGGAGAACAGTTCAAGAATTCCGCCAGACTGGCAATGGTGGGTGTGTTAGGGGTGTCCAACTTTTTGTAGGTGTCAAAGGTTGAGGGAACGGCATCGGTCGGCAACGAAACCGCCTTCTCCACATTGGCGGCGTACTGCCCATCTTCGGTATAGAGCACTTCGTCTTCGCCCGCCTCAGCCAGCACCATAAACTCATGGGAACCGGCACCCCCAATAGCCCCAGAATCAGCCTCAACCGCACGAAACGCCAACCCACAGCGACGCAAAATATTGCTGTAGGATTGGTACATATCAGCGTAGGTTTCCTTCAGACTGGCCTCGTCTGCGTGAAAGGAATACCCATCTTTCATGATGAATTCACGACCGCGCATCAGACCAAAGCGAGGACGAATTTCGTCCCTAAACTTGGTCTGAATCTGATACAGATGTAGCGGCAGCTGACGGTAGGTGCGTACCATGTCACGGGCCACCGCCGTAATCACCTCTTCATGGGTAGGGCCCAGCGCCACTTCCTGCTGCCGACGATCCGTCAGGGCAAACATAATGCCCTCGGCTTTAGTGTAAGTATCCCAACGACCCGATTCTTGCCACAGACTAGCGGGCTGAAGCTGCGGCAGCAGACATTCCTGGGCTCCGGTCGCATTCATTTCCTCACGGACAATGGCCGAGACCTTATTCAGCACCCGCCACAGCAAGGGTAGATAAGCGTACAACCCTGCACCAATGCGGCGCATGTATCCAGCCCGCAACAGCAGCTTATGGCTGGGTATTTCCGCTTCAGCAGGTTCCTCGCGGAGCGTGACAAACAACATCTGGGACAGTCGCATGGGTTCCCAACTCAACTCGCATACAAATTGGTCCCAATCAGTCTAGTCCATCGGGCTAGCCCATCCAACTGTGGTGCCCTCAATCAACAATCGCCAGCCCCTATGTTGACGTCGGCCCCTCAAAAGGAAATGCCATACGTACAACATGGGTCAGTATTCTCAATATCCGTTTTCTGAATCTAAGCCTGCTGCAGCGATGAGGTAAGCCATTGCGCCCTAACTCAAAACGCTCTAACTCAAAACACCCAAAGCCAAAAACCGCTACAGTCGCGATTCAGTCCAACGAGTACTAAACCCAAATGCAACAAACTCAAGCGACCCAATCATCCGCTCGAAAGCTTGCCCTATAAAACCTTTACCGACAAACCTATTTACCCTTTAAACCCTAGCAGCAGCACAGCAAAACATCTCACGGCGGAGTGTAGCTGACCCTAAAGCGCAAAGCTGTCGTTAGGTCCATTACAGCTCATGCACAATTACTCCGTCGAGCGTGTGAAATATTATTTTAAGTATGTTTCTAAATACTAAGTAATTCAGAGAAGTGCGCCTGCGACCAACTGACCGCCCCCGAAACATCCATTTCTGCGTCGCGAGCCCCCCAGAAATGGATTAAGTGAAACGATGGAAGCATGCTTACTCAAGCGCTTACATCACTAAGGACATCCCCTTAGGCAATCGATCAAACAATAATTTGGCAAATACATAGCAACGATAACCCGCTGTTTTTATTATTCTTTGTTTGCAAAAATTTAAGCAAGGGTTGCTAGCAGTGTCCCCGACCTCTTATATGTGGAGCTAACTAGCAGCACATTTGACAGCATTTATTCCATAGCTACTGATGACTCTGATCTGGTCATTGCCACGGGCTCCTTCTTTTTGAAGACCGAGTTCCGTTGTTTGGCCTGCCACGCTCTGCTGCACGAGTTCTGCTTTGAGATCAGAGACTGTGGGCATATCAGAGACAATCATTCTAATTGCGGAGGATGATGAACGATCGCGTGCTGCATTGCGGCAACATTTACAGACAGCAGGGTATCAGGTTGTCGAAGCGGCAGACGGTGAAGCTGCACTACTGCAGTTTGAACGCTTCCCTGTTGACTTGATCATTTTGGACGTCTTGATGCCCAAAATGACTGGCCTTGAAGTATGCCAATGGATACGGCAGCAGTCAGATGTGCCCATTATCATCGTGACCGTTTTGGGCAGTGCTGACGACCGGGTCGCAGGGCTTGAAATGGGGGCCAATGACTATATGGTTAAGCCCTTCTCCGGACGAGAACTCGTGGCTCGGATTCGGGCAATCTTGAGGCGGACTCAGCGCCACCACAGTCCTCAGGAAACGGAAGGACGGTCCAGCAAATTGGGCGCACACGGCCCTAAACCTTACACCGCTATCCAAGCTGGCGTATTAACCATTGATGCAGCGACGCGGCGGGTTTACAAAAATGGCCAGCTCGTTCGACTCACCGAAATTGAGTTTCATATTTTACGGCTCTTGGCCAGTGAACCAAATCGGATTTTCTCTAGGGCGGAAATCCTTCAGCAAATTTGGGGCTACGCATCGTCGGATCGTTTAGATACCAAGACGGTAGATGTTCACATCTCCCGCTTGCGCATTAAGCTTGAAGATGGCAAGTCAGCCAGCCGTTTCATCATGACCATTCACGGCCGAGGTTACACCTTTGTCGCCCAGGGATAGGTCAGAATCAAACTGGTTTCGCAGATTTAAGCATAAATCAACGGACCGACCTGAGCCGCAGTAGCTTCCAGGTAATGAACAGGCTGTAGCCACAGCATGAGTCCCCGCTGTCCCGCAGAAACGGCGATGCGGTCATGGGCCTCTATCCATTCATCCACGTAGACCGGGTACGGCTTTTTACAGGCCAGAGCAGTGACACCCCCACGGATGTAACCAGTTAGGGGTTGCACTTCTTTTAATGGAACAGTTTCAGATTTTCTGTCGTGGCTCAGTCGAGCAAGTCGTTTGAGATCCAGTTGCGCATTGCCCGGAATCACCGCCAGACAGATACCGTGACGATCACCGCGCACCACCAAAGTTTTGAAAACCTGCTCTGGCATCAGACCCAGCTTAGCGGCTGTCCCCTCGGCACTCAGGTCAGCCACATCCACTGAATAAGTCAGCAGCTCGTAGGGTAGCGAGAGTTGATCGAGAAGACGCGCCGCATTGGTTTTCGAAGGCAAAGATTTAGACAAGTCAGGCAAAGACGCCCAGCGGCAGGCGTAAGAAAGGACATATCACGATTCACTTATCACTATTTCACTGGCATGACCCAAATCTTTAGCTTTGACGCTGCACTAGGTACAGGCTGCGACACGATTTCGTTATAGGCATTTACTATGGGCCATAGTAAATGCCCACAGGTCAAGCACAAGGCACTAGCAATTAGCAAAAGGGTTGACTGGGTGCGCGCGCTGTCCCCAGGGCATGCCCCTACTCAGAGACTTAAGCGACAGCTCCAAACTAATCTTATATTGCATTCTTCGCGTTGCTAAGGTCAGTTTCTGACCCCAGGCCCATTGATAGAGCCATCCTGTGACGCCGTCGAAGGCTTTGCCCCCTTCGACGGCGTCACAGGATGAGCCGAGTGACGCAGCAGGGCAAGCCACCCTTACAGCATCACAGCTCCAGTCAATAGAGAGGGATACACTCTACCTAAAAAGTTTCTGCGCAGGTTCGATTGCGGCCCTCGTATTTTGCCCGGTATAGTCCTCTATCCGCGGCCGCAATCAGGGCATCAGGCGTTGTGTCCGTGACATCTGCAACGGAGGCAACCCCAAGACTCACTGTGACACAGGTATCAATCAGGGAGCGACAGTGGGGAATTGCCAATGTACGAATCTCCGATTGGATGTCCATGGCGACCCGCTGGGCCCCTTCAATATCAGTATTAGGAAGAATAATGGCAAACTCTTCGCCGCCATATCGGGCAACGAGATCGGTGGATCGCTTGACGGCACGAGTAATGGCCTGAGCAACCTTTTTCAAGCAAACATCTCCAGACTGGTGTCCATACTCGTCGTTGTAGCGTTTGAA
>JBCBOC010000721.1:0-2488 GCA_039821475.1 Cyanobacteria bacterium J06632_22
GCTGCGCTGTTCTTTCTGTTAACAACGCTGCGGCAAAACTGGCAAGATCTACTGACACTACAAATCACGCCTGCCACCTGGGCAGGACTGGCCATTGCCCTTGGCGTGACATTACTGGCCCACATCTGGTCAGGTTGGGTCTGGCACTGGATCTTGTTGGGATTGGGCATTCAGGTGCGGGGGCTGTGGAGTACCACGATTTATCTCCAAACCAACGTGGCCAAGTATCTTCCTGGCAACGTCTGGCATTTCTATGGGCGGGTACGGGCCCTCCAGGCTGCGGGGGCCACCGCCATTGGGGCGACCGCTGGCGTATTACTAGAACCCGTCCTTATGGCCGCAGCTGCCCTGCTGCTGGTAGTACTCGCCAGCGGCACGACGGGCGGTTCTCTGTGGTTGCCGTTAGGGGCGTTGACGCTCACCCTCGCGGGTCTTCATCCCCGCCTGCTCAATCCGCTGCTTAATCGCATCCATCTGCCTCGCGTTCATCCAGATACAGCACAGCCTTCTGCGGCGCCCCAACAGCCCAAGGAACAACTTCTGCACTATCCCCTCAAACCGCTTCTTGGCGAGTTGGGGTTTGTTACGCTGAGGGGCCTAGGGTTTGCGCTGGTACTAAATGCCTTACAGCCCTTGAGCTGGGTGCAGTTGCTACCTATCCTTGGCGCATTTGGGGCAGCCTGGCTATTGGGCTTGGTGATTCCCGGGGCGCCCGGCGGTATTGGCATTTTTGAAGCAGTGGCCATAGCACTGTTACAGTCCCAACTGCCGGTGGCCCAAGTTCTTAGCGGCGTCATCGGTTACCGACTGGTCAGCACCCTAGCCGAGGCTATTGGTGCTGGGCTGATCTGGTTGGACCATCCCTCACGAAATCTGGCTATTGAGGCGGCAGCCCCGTTTTTGCTCCCGCCCGGTCGCGAGCCTGAGCTACCGGCAGCACTCGTGACTGCCACAGCGCCATCAGTGGCATCTGCCCCCCTCCCCAGCTTGAGTCAGACGGTCGACGAGGATGTAACCGTCACACCTGAGCCGTCTGAGCTGCCACCCGTCACGGTCTCCCCAGGGGCCGCCCCAGACACAGAATCGGGGAGCCCTGCCCCCTAGCTGTTCTTAAGACGATAAACTATAGCCGTCGCCACAAAGGCCTTTTTGGGGGTTTATGCACGACGGCGCGACAACGTTGCCGATCGGTGTTGCAAATCGGTATCAATCCAGTTGGGATCGCAGCATCTTTTTGCGATCGCAGTATGCTTTAGGGACTAACGCAAGCCCTGCACAGACATCGCTTGTCTTGATCGCGTTGCTAACCCGTTCTCGACGCGGCCGCTTGGGGTTGGCTCCCTCGCGGGCAGTCGACTGTCTCCATCTTTCCTTTGACTGCCGCACCATGGACGCCCGACCTGCGACGCTCCCTTTACTTTCCGTCGTTATCCCAATCTATAACGAAGTGGACAGCATTCCACCGCTGTTAGATGCCCTTACCCACACGATGGAAACGTTAGGCACCCCCTACGAAATCATCTGCGTCGATGATGGCTCCAAGGATGGGTCATCAACACTGTTGCGCAACCTGGCTTGCGATCGCACTGACCTATGTGTCGTACTACTGCGACGGAACTACGGTCAAACCCCAGCGATGGCTGCCGGGTTCAACTACGCGAAGGGTAGCGTGCTGATTACCCTCGATGGGGACTTACAGAACGACCCCGCCGATATTCCCCACCTACTGGCCAAACTTCACGAAGGCTACGACCTGGTCAGCGGCTGGCGGCGTAACCGACAGGACCATGCCATTACCCGGCTGCTGCCGTCTAAGATTGCCAACTGGCTGATTGGCCAGGTCACAGGCGTCGAGCTCCATGACTACGGCTGCTCCCTCAAGGCCTATCGGGCAGAAGTCGTCCACGATATGAACCTATACGGCGAGCTGCACCGCTTTCTCCCAGCGCTGGCCTTTATCGAAGGCGCTCGCATTACCGAGATTCCCGTACGCCACCATGCTCGCCGCTTTGGCACCAGCAAGTACGGCTTGGGTCGCACCCTGCGGGTGATCGTCGACCTCGTGACGATTTACTTCATGAGAACCTTTTTAACCCGTCCCATGCACGTATTTGGCCCCTTCGGTCTACTATCGATCGCCTCGGGGTTTGGCATCAGCATCTATTTAGCCTTTGAAAAATTGATTCTGACCAATGACATTGGCGACCGACCGCTGTTGCTGTTGGCCGTGGTGCTCTTCATTTCGGGCATCCAATTACTGAGCTTTGGCCTACTGGCCGAAATGGTCATGCGCACTTACCATGAGTCTCAACAACGGCCTATCTACCGCGTCCGAGAGGTCGTAGGCAGCCAACCTCAACCTATTCCCCAGTCACACAGCCCGACGATCACCATATCCCCCGGAACGAACCCTTGAGAAATCCCCATCAGAAGTCTCAATGAAAAACCGACCCACATCAGTCTCGACGGACTAACACCATCAGCCTCA
>JBCBOC010000734.1:0-2459 GCA_039821475.1 Cyanobacteria bacterium J06632_22
CCGTCTCCGTCTCCGTCTCCTACGCCAGTGGCCTCTGGCCCGCAACGAACCAATAGCAATGGCATACGGCTGGTCAAGTCTTTCGAAGGCTTGAGGCTGACGGCCTATCAGGATGCGGTCGGTGTTTGGACCATTGGTTATGGCACCACGCGTAATGTGCGACGGGGGATGCGGATTACCCGAGAGCAGGCAGAATCTTTTCTCAAAGAAGATTTAGTTCGATTTGAAAAGGCCGTTAACGACGCCGTTAAGGTACCCATTAACGACAACCAGTTCTCAGCCCTGGTGTCGTTCTCCTATAACGTCGGGGCTGGGGCGCTGCGCTCCTCAACACTCTTAAAGAAGCTCAACCAGGGTGACATCAACGGGGCTGCCAACGAGCTGCCCCGTTGGAATAAGGCCGGGGGGCGGGTATTGGCAGGCTTAACCCGGCGGCGCAACGCTGAACGGGCACTATTTTTGGGGCAAGACTACACTAAATTCTTGTAGGCACCCAGACGACTGTCGACGCCCAAACTCCTGTAGGTTAAAAGGGCTACCTATGCCGATGTTGCTGACATCGATGTCATGAAGCTGCCTAGCATATCACCCCGATTTGTCCCTTACCTGTTTTTGGCACCGGCACTGGTGATCTTGGGCCTGACGGTCTTTTGGCCAGCTCTTCAGGCCTTTCGACTTAGCTTTACGGAGTTTGGCTACGACCTAACGCAGCCGCCCACCTGGGTCGGGTTGAAAAATTTTCAGCGCCTGCTGCGGGACGATACCTTCTGGCAAACGCTACGCAACACGCTGTTTTATCTGGTCGGCGTGGTCCCTGTCCTGGCGATCGTGCCGCTGGGCTTAGCAATTTTGGTAAACCAAAAATTGCGAGGCATCCGCTGGTTCCGCGTGGCTTACTACACCCCGGTTGTGATTTCCATGGTGGTAGCGGGCATTGCCTGGCGCTGGCTCTATGCTGAAAACGGTCTCCTCAACCAGATCCTGCAGGGTCTGCTGCAGCGTCCCGAGCCGGTGCGAATTCCCTGGCTAACCAGTCCAGATTTTGCACTGTTTAGCGTCATGGTCGTCACCATCTGGAAGGGACTGGGCTACTACATGGTGATTTACCTGGCAGGGCTACAGGGCATTCCTGGTGAACTGTACGAAGCAGCCGCGATTGATGGATCAGACCACTGGCGAAAACACTGGGATATTACGCTGCCGCTGATGATGCCCTATGTCTTTTTAGTGTCGGTGATTTCTGCGATCGCAGCCACCAAGGTCTTTGAAGAAGTTTTTATCATGACCCAGGGGGGGCCGCGCAGCAGCTCTAAAACCGCGGTCTACTATGTCTACGAACAGGCCTTTCAAAACTTAGAAATGAGCTACGCCTGTACCATTGGGCTCTGCCTTTTTCTAATTATCCTGACCCTATCTCTAGTTCGACTGCGGTTCACCAGCGGTAACAACACTCAAATCTTCTAGTCCTACCTTCAGACTTATGGCGTTGGGCCTCGAAATCTGGCTCAACCTTTTCGCAGATTGCTATACCGAGCGCAGCAACCTCACCAAGCGCAGCGGCCCCACCACCTCGCCCAACTCCAAAACAATAGCCGTCGCCAAGATGCCCCACGGCAACGGCTATTGGAAAAACTCGAAACCTTCGCTTAGACAACCGCTAGGCCGAAACCAGCATCTCAACTTCCAATCGCACGGCCTGGGCCTCGACCATGTCTACCCCAGGCAGACCAGAAACCTGTTGTATCACCTGCTCTAGCACATCAGTCGAGGGCAAGATACCAGCCAACACCACAACGCGACCCCGTTGACTTACCCTAAGGGTCTGCATTAGTCGCCAACCGATGGTTTCTCGCAAATGCAACCGCACCCGCTTCGCCAAACCATAGTAGTCATACTCACCGTTCAGTCCAACACGCTCCGGCGGAATCCCTCTAAACCAAAGCGGCAACCGACTCACTTCGGCCCGAACCGAGGACTGGTACAGCAACTCGGCTGGCCCTCCTTTTCTCACACTCACAGGAATCACCTCGACAGATTACGCCACTGCTCTCATCGCCCTTGCCGCTACGGGTAGGTACTCCCCATAAAAAGCGCCTAATAAACCGCTCAACGGCTGCCGCCTGATCCGTTCTTAATGGCGATGACCGTAGTTCATTGGCAGACAGCCCCTCGCCCCTATTTATTCTTCAAGACAGATGTCTAAAGTCAGGACATTTATCAAATAATGTAAATACTTCCTGGCCGGAATAAAAGTTCCATCTTGTCTATAAAGATTCTATAAAAGTGGATGAAGTGAGTACGTATCTTCCGCAACGTTTTGAGAAAAAGTTTTGGAAGCCTTGCGCACATCTACGACTTTTAGCAGTTGAATAGCAGTCGAAGGGTTGGTACACCCAAACCTCTGTGATTAGGGGGACAGTGTCACACTTTGCCGGAGCCTCTGAGTGACACTGTGTGAC
>JBCBOC010000030.1:0-13065 GCA_039821475.1 Cyanobacteria bacterium J06632_22
AGTGCTCAGCTATGATCCGCGAGCATCTGGGTGGGGCAATTGATATCCACACTGGTGGCCTAGATCTGACATTTCCCCACCATGAAAATGAGATTGCCCAGTCCGAGGCAGCTAACGACGAATGCCTTGCGCGTTACTGGATGCACAACGGCATGGTGAATGTGGACGGCGAGAAGATGTCCAAGTCTCTGGGCAACTTCACGACCATTCGCCAACTGTTAGATGCGCCCGAAGGCCCTCACCCGATGGCGATGCGGCTGTTTGTGCTGCAAGCCCAGTACCGTAAGCCGGTGGACTTTACAGCGGATGCGATCGCATCGGCGAAAAATAGCTGGCAAACTATCCAAGCCGGACTCCTATTTGGTCACCAATATGGCGATAAGCTGGGCTGGACGCTGCCTGCAACGGTAGCCATTGATCGCGACAGTGACGCCGTCAACCAGTTCCAAAGCTCCATGGACGACGATTTCAATACGCCCGGTGCCGTTGCCGCCCTGTTTGACCTAGCGAAAGAACTGCGTCGTCAGGGCAACCTGATTGTCCATGAGGGCAAACCCGATGCAGAATCGAACACGCTATTTCAACAGTGGCAAACGCTGGTGGGGCTGGCTCAGGTGCTGGGTATTGAAGCAGAGCCAGAGGCTGAGGGAGACGCGGTAGGCGGTCTTAGTGATGCAGAAATCGACGCCAAAATCACCCAGCGGCGCGATGCCAAAAAAGCTAAAAACTACGCCGAAGCGGATAAAATTCGCGATGAGCTGAGCAGTCTAGGGATTACGCTGATCGATAAACCGGGGGGCGTGACCGAGTGGCATCGGTGAGAGCAGTCGGAGTTTGGAATGCAGCAGTCGGAAAGGTTAGCAAAGGATACCGAAGTCAAACGTGGCAGTGGAGCACTTGGGTCCAACCGTCAGTCCTTTAGTCCCGACAATTGCTCAGGCGCAGCATTCAGCGGTTGCGTTACCAGTGACCCCAGGCCCAGTGGCTGGAACGCACTGCCCCCGACGGTTGATAGGGCTACTGCGCAACAGATTATCGCCTACCTGCGGCAGTTTCTCACGCCCGAACGCCAGCAGCGCATGGAAGCGGTTCTTGCCCAGCGCACCCGTTACATCACGGTTGTGCTCGAAGACATTCACTTTTCTCAAAATGCCAATGCAGCGTTAAGAAACTGTGACTGCTTTGGCATTCAAGATATTCATGTGGTGCAAAACAACACCAGCTTCAAACTTAATGCCGATGTGACGCGCGGCTGTAGCAAGTGGCTTTCCCTCTACCGCTACAAACATCAAAAGAACAATACTGAGCGCTGCATTCATAACCTAAAAGAGAAAGGCTATGCTCTGGTGGCAACAACGCCTCATGGTCAGCCCTTCTCCCCGACGGAGCTGCCGTTAGACCGTCCCTTAGCGCTATGGTTTGGCAATGAGCATGAAGGTTTATCCGAAATGGCCCTGACTGCAGCGGATATGCAGGTCAGTATTCCCATGTGTGGGTTTAGCGAAAGCTTTAATATTTCGGTGAGTACAGCGCTGTGCCTGCAAGGCGTGTGCGATCGCCTGCGCCAGTCTTCTCGTCCCTGGCAGCTCACCGAATCCGAAATTCAAACTCTGCGTCTGCACTGGTATCGCCAAGCCAATCCTTTAGGAGAACAGCTGGAAAAACAGTTTTGGACAAGTCGGGATGCAGACGCATCAGCCCCCTTAAAAACCCCCTTAAAAACCCCCTTAAAAACCTAAGTCTTCTAGCTCATCGTCATCGAGGTCTTCAAAGCTTTCGACGTCGGTAAGATCCAGTTTGAGGTCATCCATGGCCTGATGACGGCTGCGCCGTGAGATGCGGCGATACTTTCTGGCCTCCAGCTTGGGCTCATGCTGCACCTGTCCGGCTGCGCCGACTTTGACTTTTTCCAGGGCTTCTTCGTCAGGACGATTGTCTAGACTTTGCTGGTAGGCCATGACGTCCTCCAGCATGGCTAGGTAGTCGTCATACCGCTCCCAATCTCCCCGCACGGCGCAGCCTGGTTCGTCTCGATGTAGGCAATTGTTAAATTGACAGTTGCCTTGGGCTAGACGTGCCTGAATCTCAGGGAAGCAGGCCACGAGCTGTTCGACCGTGCAGGTTAGGTCGGGTTGGTTAAAGCCCGGCGTATCGGCTAGCAGTCCGCTACCGGGGAGGTCAAAGAGTTCAACATGGCGAGTGGTGTGACGACCCCGGCCTAGCTTGCCCGATACTGCGCCCGTGCGTAGGGTCAAGTCTGGAACCAGTCGCCCAATCAGGCTGGATTTACCTACGCCAGAAGGCCCGGCGACAATATTGGTTTTGCCGCTAAGTGCAGTCAACAGTTCGGATGGGAGGGCAGGGTCTGTTTGGACGCTAATGACGGTAGGCTGATAGCCCCAGCTTTGTAGTCGTGCTTGCCAATGGTTCAAGACATCATGGCTTACGAGGTCACGCTTGTTGAGGCAGAGAATAACGTCGAGCCCCGTGGACTCGGCTTTGACCAGAAACCGACTGAGTTGGTGAGGGTCTAGGGTAGGAGACGCCAGTGCAAAGACTAGAAGGATTTGGTCGGCATTGGCCACAGGGGGCCGATCAAGCTGGGTCCGGCGGGGGTGAATGGTTGCGATCGCACCGCGTC
This sequence comes from Cyanobacteria bacterium J06632_22, assembly GCA_039821475.1. Classification (GTDB taxonomy): domain Bacteria; phylum Cyanobacteriota; class Cyanobacteriia; order Phormidesmidales; family Phormidesmidaceae; genus CAWUKV01. Next base: position 2,642 of record JBCBOC010000030.1, read on the forward strand.
GGTCTTGCCAGTCCAATTCCTCCACTTCAACCCGGTCACCCACCAGAACCTGCTGACCCAGCTTTTTAAGCAGCGCCCTTCTGAGACACAGAAAAGGCTTACCATCCCCTTCAATGTCTAACTGCACGAAGTAGTAGTTGGCTTGGGATGCCAGCACTGTACCCACTGCGGTTGTTGGCAGCGCTGCTGTGTTCGACACCTTATAGGGCATAGTGCCGTCTCCGCATCACAGTCTCCGCATTACCATACGGCTATTTGGGCGATTAGCATCATTGGGGCCGTCGAATTTGTAAAACAAAATGGCCATCGGGCTGTTGCTCAGTTTTCTCGATGGGATAGCCCGCCATCGTTAGGCTATCGGGCACCTGCTCAATGGGTTCACCAGCATCCAACCAAACTTCTAACAGAGACCCGACCGGCATCTGCTGCAGTTTTAGCTTGGTACGGACAAAATTCATCGGGCAGGGCATACCTCTTAAGTCCAGCGTTTCGTCCGGCATAAATGCCACTCCTTGGCTGCGTCTGGATGCTCTAAGATTCTATCGTTTCGAGGATTTCACCGTGATAGCCGGTTGAGGCGTCAGTGCTCAGGAGCCGAACCCACGCTAGCCCCTGAATAATCCGCCCAAAAAGCCTTCTATGCCACCTTTGACTACATTATCACCGCGAATTTCAGCCAGCTGTTCTAGGAGTTCACGCTCCTCTGTCTTGAGCTTCGTTGGAATATCAACCTTGACCGTGAGCAGGTGATTACCCCGGGCAACAGGGTTGCCCAATCGAGGGACACCCCGATTTTCAAGCGTTAAAACGGTTCCAGGCTGTGTCCCTGGCGGAATTTGGACATCAACTTCACCGTCTACCGTTTCTACCTTGAGTTCGCACCCTAAAATCGCTTGCAGGTAACTTACCTTCAGATCAGACAGGATATTAATGCCATCCCGTTTGAAGCTGTCATGTTCATTAACAAACAGATAAACATAAAGATCACCCGGCGGTCCGCTCCGCTGACCCGCATCGCCTTCCCCTGAGACTCTGAGACGAGTGCCGTTGTCAACGCCTGCTGGGACCGTGATTTTGAGTTTTTTGGTCTCTTGCTTATGACCGCTGCCGCCGCAGACTTCGCAGCGCTCTTCGACGACCTCTCCAGTGCCGTTACAGGTGGGACAGGCTGCCACCTGGGTAAAGCTGCCAAAGGGGGTGCGTGTGGCTCTACGTACTTGGCCTGCACCATTACAGGTGGCACAGGTCCGGGGCCGAGTGCCAGGTTTAGCACCGCTGCCCTTGCAGGTGTTGCAGGTTTCCAGGTGGCTGATTTTGATTTCTTTCTCGCCGCCGAAAATCGCCTCGGCAAAATCTAACCGGAGGTCAAGACGCAGGTCGTCACCGCGAATAGGACCCCGACGCCGAGTTTGGCCACCCTGGCCTGAAAAACCGCTGAAAAAGCTCTCGAAAATGTCGGCAAAGCCGCCCATGTCCGCGAAATCTTGGAAGCCTGCAGCCCCAGCCCCGGCCGCACCGCCTACGCCCGCTTCTCCGAAACGGTCATATCGGGCGCGCATTTCAGGCTCCGATAACACTTCATAGGCGCGGTTGATCTCTTTGAACGTATCTTCCGCCCCGGGCTCCTTGTTAACGTCTGGGTGGTACTTGCGAGCTAACTTTCGATAAGCCTGCTTGAGCTCATCTTGATCAGCGCTGCGCGAAACACCCAGCAAGTCATAATAATCGCGAGCCATATAGCGTTAAGTCTTAAGTGGTCAGCGGCGTCGGGCACGTTTCCCCATTGTACGGAAGCATTGTCCCAAAGCACATTGGGATTTGAATTAGCGATTTCCGTACCTGTGGCTTCGGTTTACTCGATGCTTTCGAGAGGCAAGGGTTCCCTACTCGATGGCTTCATAGTCTGCCGTGATAGTGGCATCTAGGTCAAACTCGGGCTCGCTGCTCATGTCCACGGTCGGGGCTGCTTGGGCTGCGCTGACCGGAGCCTCAGCTGCTCCATTGCTGGGCATGTCACTCATCTCGGGCATGCCATCAGGGTCGGCCTCGTTGTCCGCAACGTCATAATTTTCGGTGTTGGCTTCCTTATATAAGTTCGCCCCAATTCTAAAGACGGTTTGCTGGAGAGCGTCCAGCGCCATCTGGAGCTCACCGGGCTGAATATTTTTGTCGGCAACGGCGACCCGCAGTGCGCCAGCCCGCTCCTCGGCTTCGGTCCTCAGCTCGTCGCTGATGAGATCGGCGTTGTCCCGTAGGGTGGATTCGTAGCTGTAGAAAACGGTGTCGGCATGGTTCTTGAGGTCGGCGACCATCTTCCGCTGTTGGTCTTCATCCGCAAAGGATTCCGCCTCATCGCGCATCCGGTCAATCTCGTCTTGAGTCAGGCCGCCCGTATTCGTGATGCGGATGCTCTGCTCACGGCCAGTGCCTTTGTCTCGGGCAGACACTTGCAGAATTCCATCGGCATCGATTTCGAACGACACTTCGATTTGAGGGACGCCGCGAGGGGCAGGGGGAATACCCGTTAGCTCGAACCGACCCAGACTTTTGTTGTCCTTGGCCATGGCTCGCTCACCTTGCAAGGCGTGAACCTCGACAGAGGTCTGTCCGTCGGTTGCGGTAGAGAAGATCTGAGCCTTGCTCGTAGGAATGGTGGTGTTGCGCTCAATCACCTTGGTAAAGACCTCTCCCAGGGTTTCGATGCCCAGGGACAAGGGTGTCACGTCCAACAGCAGCAGGTCCTTGACTTCGCCACCCAATACCCCCGCTTGAATCGATGCACCCAAGGCAACCGCCTCGTCCGGGTTGACGGAACGATCGGGGGCCTTGCCACCAAAGAAGTTGGTAATGGCTTGCTGTACGGCTGGAATGCGGGTGGAGCCGCCTACCAGCAAAATGCGGTCAATATCATCAGGATCCAAGCCCGAATCTTTGAGAGCTTGGGCTACAGGTTCTAAGGTTGCCTCAACCAAGGGCCTCGCGAGTTCTTCGAACTGGGCCTTCGTGAGTTGGGTTTCCAGGTGCTTGGGGCCGGTTTCATCGGCAGCAATGAACGGTAAATTGATCAGCGTCGTTGCCATGCTCGATAGCTCGATCTTGGCTTTCTCTGCGGCTTCGCGAATACGTTGGAGGGCCATGCGATCCGTTGATAGATCCATGCTTTCGCGATCGCGAAAGTCCTTGAGTAGGGCTTCGACAATCACGTTGTCAAAGTCGTCCCCGCCTAAGTGATTGTTGCCAGAGGTGGCCTTCACCTCGAATACGCCGTCACCCAGCTGTAGAACCGAGACGTCAAACGTACCCCCCCCCAAGTCAAACACTAGAACAGTCTGCTCTTGGTCTTGCTTATCTAGGCCATAGGATAGAGACGCTGCCGTGGGCTCATTAATAATGCGCAGAACCTCTAGTCCTGCAATGGTGCCGGCATCCTTAGTGGCCTGCCGTTGGGCATCGGTAAAGTAGGCCGGTACCGTAATAACTGCTTGGGTGACCGCTTCGCCCAGGTAGGCTTCGGCATCTTTTTTGAGCTTTTGCAGCGTCATTGCGGAGACTTCTTGGGGGGTGTAGGTTTTACCCCGAATCAGCACATCGACGGTGTCATCTTTGCCGCGCACACAGGTGTAGGGCACCATCGAGCGTTCACTTTCAGTGTCATCCCAGCGGCGACCGATAAAGCGTTTAACGCTGTAAACCGTATTTTCGGCATTCGTAACGGCCTGGCGCTTCGCAAGTTGGCCGACCAGTCGTTCGCCGCTTTTGGCAAAGCCCACGATACTAGGCGTTGTCCGCCCCCCTTCAGTGTTGGGAATGACAACCGGTTTGCCCCCTTCTAAAACAGCTACGCAGCTGTTGGTGGTTCCTAAATCGATGCCAATAACTTTTCCCATAATCTCTAGCCTGGAGCGCTAATGGTGCCTGAACCTTGGTCGGTGCTAATAAGCTGAGGTACTGATGAGCGCACGACGCACAACTCAACGATGCCGATGTATCTGTACTTACACAAACTCAGGCGGTGAAAGACCCTGCCTATCGCTAAGGGCGTCACCACCTACGGATAATGTATGTATCAAACATGACTGATTAGAGAACACTCCGCTGTATCGCTGAGCGCATCTATGGCAAAAAATCACCGTCGCTCTGGCAAAGTAGGGGGTGCCTTTAATCAATCTTTATTGAAATTGAAATGGGCCGGTCGAGTAAACCGCAAATCTTCGGGTTAACCGTCTGGTCAAGCGTTCTCAGTCGCCTCATCCGCCGCAGGCTCAGGTGGCATGGCCACTTTGACCATTGCATGACGTAGCACCTTATCTCCTAAAAGATACCCTCTGACCAGCTGTTCAATAACAGTGCCTTCGGGATACTCACTGCTCGGTTCCCGCATAACAGCCTCGTGCAGGTTCGGATCGAATTCCTCCCCCTCCGCCCGCATGGGCGAAACGCCGAGTTTTTTAAGGGCCTCGACGAGCTGCTTGTAGACCCCCTGGTAGCTTTTATGGATGGTCATCTCGCCATCGGTTTGGGGCTTGATTTGAGATCTTGCCCGCTCAAAGTTATCCACGACTTCCAACAATGTCCGAATCGTGCTGCGCTTAACTTGCGATTCTAGCTCTTCCTTTTCTCGGCTAGTGCGGTTCCGGAAGTTGTCAAAGTCAGCATTGATTCGCAAACACTGATTCGTTCGTTCTTCCACTTGGGTGGTTAATGCTGCAATCCGTTGCTCCAGTTCAGCAACCGCTTCACTGCTGACTCCAGCACCTGCATTCCCGCTATTTTCACCCTCGGCGCCGGCTTCGCTGTTCGCGGCTGAGAAGTCGCTGTCAAAATCGATCTCGACATCGGCATCTTCTACGGTAAGTTCCTCAATACTGTCGCCGCCATCCGCCGCTTGGGGCGTTTCCGTGGGGTTTACGTCTTCTACCATGCCTAATAGCCTCTCGTTCTAGCCTTTAATTTTCTAGCCTTTAATTCTAATGCGTCAAAAGGGCTTTTTCAGGACGCCTTCACCTTTGTTCCCGACATTATCCTGCCAGGCTGCTGAATCTAGCTTGTCGGCTGGATACCACACCCAGGTGCTGCCTGACGCTATAGCTGTTCGCTACTTGTATCCTTCGCAGTCCGCATGTCCGCATGCTTTAGGTAACGTACCCCGCCAGGACCTTGATCAAAAAGGGGATATTTTAAGGTGCCGGCTTCCCGATGGTTCGTTCGGTGCTATCGATGGTGACACTCACATCTTTTGTTCGCCTATCAGCCGATTTAAGAAACCCTGATAGCAGGCTTCTATGTAAGTGTTTTGGCACCTTGTTTAGCCCATTACTGACGCACTATCCGGCAGCACATGCCAGCGTCAAAATACACGGATTCATCAACATAACTTGGTCTGTCCATTAAGAACAGGCTATCATCGGTTCACAACATGGCGATGTAGTTATGCCGCTCTTGCGACCTTTTTTCAGGACGCAATTCAGCTAAATGCTGCATTGTATGCAGGACTAATGGACTGTGCAGACCCGATTTCAGATGTTAAGGATTTGCATAGGTTTAGTCAATTCAGAATTGCAGCAGCTAAGGTCCCAGTTGGGCTTTGTGATGAAATGCTGTCTCTCATTGAGAGTTTTATGGGCACCCTCTTGTAAGGTTTTTCGACATCGGCTATGACCAACTCCTCTTCTAGAAAGGCGCTCGTTCTTCAAAGGGGTTTTTCCCCATTCAGCAATAAGTTAATTCAGGCCGGTATTGTCGACACTGACCAAATGCAGCAGGCGTTGGTTGAAAGTCGCAAGACTGGGCGTTCGCTGACGGATGTCCTGGAGTCTATGACGGGGCAGCAGCTCTCCCCTGAACTCCTGCGTCAATACAAGAAGCAGCAGCTTTTCGAACTCAAGATACTTTATGGTGTCGAATCACTCGATCCGGAAGTTGAGTCCATTTCCGATACCCATGTCAGTCAGCTGATTGACGCACTCATTCCGGTGGATATTTGCCGGCGTCACAAGCTGTTGCCCCTTTCTCAGTCTGAAGACGGGGATAGACCAACGGTTTTGGTTGCCATGGTTGATCCTGAAAACCTGGAAGCTCAGGATGACCTGAATCGTATTCTGCGTCCGCGCAATATCAAGCTGCGGCGGATGGTGATTACTGTTGAAGATTACCAGCGTCTGATTTCAGGGTATTTGGATGAGCAGGTCGCTAAGGAAAAGCAGCGCGACTTTGAGCAGTCGGTCGATGTCAACGCTGACCTAGAAGATCTTGACCTGGGGGCCGACGGCGAGCTCCAGGAGGCAATGGATGAAGAGGCCGATCTGGGGGCTGCGCTCAATGATGCAGGTGCTGCACCGGTCATTGCTCTAGTTAACAAAATTCTGGTTAAGGCGCTACAAGAGGGCGTTTCCGATATTCACGTTGAGCCCCAGCAGGAATACCTGCGCGTTCGTTTCCGTAAGGATGGTGTGCTCCGTCAAGCTTTCCAGAACTTGCCAAAGAAGATTATTCCGGCGGTGACGGCCCGTTTCAAAATTATTGCTGAGTTGGATATTGCTGAGCGTCGCGTTCCCCAGGACGGACGTATCCGTCGAGTTTTTCAGGAGCGTAAGGTTGACTTCCGTGTGAGTACGCTCCCTACCAACTACGGCGAGAAGGTGGTGCTGCGGATCTTGGATAACTCCTCGACGCAGTTGGGTCTGGATAAAATGATCACGGACCCAGATACGCTGGCGGTTGTCCAGGAGATGGCTGCTCGTCCCTACGGTCTGATTTTGGTAACGGGGCCCACGGGCTCAGGTAAGACGACGACCCTGTATTCAGTTCTGGCAGAACGAAACGATCCGGCTATTAACATTAGTACGGCTGAGGACCCGATTGAATACACGTTGCCGGGCATTACTCAGTGTCAGGTTATCCGCGAGAAGGACATGGTGTTCTCCACCATTTTGAGGGCCTTTTTGCGGCAAGACCCGGATGTGATTCTGGTGGGTGAGACCCGTGACCCTGAAACGGCGAAGACTGCGGTTGAGGCGGCGTTAACCGGTCACTTGGTGTTGACGACGCTGCATACTAATGACGCTGCGGGTGCGATCGCACGTCTGGCTGAAATGGGCGTTGAATCCTTCCAGGTGTCCAGCTCGCTGATTGGCGTACTGGCTCAGCGACTGATGCGCCGGGTGTGCTCCGATTGTCGAACGTCTTATCATCCCACTCCAGAAGAGCTCGGTCGCTTTGGCCTCAGTGCGTCTGGCGATGATGTCACGTTCTATAAGGCCACCACGGTCCCGAACGATCAGATTGAATCGCTACGTGCTTCGGGGCAGCTGTGTCAAACCTGCCAGGGGTCGGGTTATAAAGGTCGCGTGGGTGTGTATGAGGTGATGCAAATTACCGAAAACCTACAGAAGCTGATTTCCGATGGTGCACCGACTGAACACATCAAAGAGGCTGCCGTTGAGGAAGGCATGCAAACCCTGCTTGCCTACAGTCTAAATCTGGTGAAGCAGGGATACACCACCCTCGAGGAAGTGGAGCGGGTTACCTTCACTGACACGGGCTTGGAAGCCGAACTCAAGGCGAAGCGTAAGAGCGTCCTGAGCTGTCAGACCTGTGGGGCCGAACTGCACCACGAGTGGTTAGATTGCCCCTATTGTTTGACCCCGCGATACTCGTAGGGTCGCAATCAGACTGCGCAGCTTAGCGGGCCGATTGCCTGTCTAAACCCGCCCAGCCTGAAACGAGTTTGTCGCCAAACCGATGGCACATCGATAGAAAGGGGATATCTCTACAATGAGATATCTGGCTATTTTCCTTACCGATTCCGTCCGATTCCGTATTCGATTCTACCCGTCTACTGAGGCAGCCCTATGGAAATGATGATTGAAGACCTGATGGAAGAGGTCGTGGAGCGTGGCGGCTCTGACTTGCACCTGTCTGCGGGTCTGCCCCCCTACATTCGTATCAGTGGTCACCTGACGCCGACTGAGCATCCGCCGATGACGCCTGAGCAGTGTCAGCGCCTTATCTTTAGCATGCTGAACAATACCCAGCGTAAGCAGCTGGAGCAGACCTGGGAATTGGACTGTTCCTATGGTGTGCGTGGTCTGGCGCGTTTTCGGGTCAATGTGTACAAGGATCGGGGCACCTATGCCGCCTGTCTGCGGGCGCTGAGCTCCAAAATTCCAAGTATTGATATGTTGGGGCTGCCCCCCATTGCACGGGAGTTGGCTAACAAGCCCCGGGGGATGGTGCTGGTGACGGGGCCAACGGGCTCTGGTAAGTCGACCACCCTGGCCTCGATGCTCAACGACATCAATACCAATCGAGCTGAGCACATTCTGACGGTGGAAGACCCGATTGAATTTGTGTATGAGCCGATTAAGAGCCTGGTGCACCAGCGCCAGATTGGTGAAGATACCAAGAGCTTCGCCAATGCGCTACGTGCTGCCCTGCGTGAAGATCCAGATGTGATTCTAGTGGGTGAGATGCGGGACCTAGAGACCATTTCCCTGGCGATCTCCGCGGCGGAAACGGGCCACCTAGTATTTGGGACGTTGCACACGAGTTCGGCTTCCCAAACCGTTGACCGGATGGTAGACGTTTTCCCTCCGGAGCAACAGCAGCAGGTGCGAGTACAGCTGTCTAACTCCCTGGTGGCCGTCCTCAGTCAAACTCTGGTGCCGAAGATGAATCCTAAGCCTGGCGAGTTTGGTCGTGTGATGGCTCAAGAAATCATGGTGGTCACGCCCGCGATTTCTAACCTGATTCGCGAAGGCAAGACGTCCCAGATTTACGGTGCCATTCAGACGGGCGGTAAGTTAGGGATGCAGACGTTAGAAATGACCCTGGCAGAGCTGTACAAGTCGGGTCAGATTTCCTTTGACGACATGATGTCTAAGACCTCTCGACCCGATGAGCTGCAACGCTTGGTGGGCGGCATGCCTAAACCCGGCGGTCAAGCGGGCAATAAGCCAGGGATGCGTCCTCGGGCTGGTGCTGCTCGCCGTTAGGGATAGTGCATATCCTTTGGTGCCAACACCTAGAGTTTGAGATTCTAGCGGTTGGCTCAAAAGGACTATTCACCGCGCCGGCGTGTCCCGTACGATGTGAAACACTTAAGGTATAACAGGGGTAGTCTATAGGCAGGCGTCAGCTATGCTAGGGCTATCCCTGTTTTTGTGTATCGGTGTCGTGTGATGCATGTTCGCTTGCATGGTCTTGGCGGTTTATTGTCTTGGACGTGCATTCTCTGAGGCTTGCATTCTCTGAGGCTTGCATTCTCTGAGGCTTACATCGTCTAGCGCTTACATCGTCTAGCGCTTATATTGTCTGGAATACCCTCTGTCAGAATCGTTTACTTTAATCAGCCATGCCTACCTACGTTGCTACGGGGCGAGATACAACGGGTCGTTCCAGAAAGGAAAAGGTGATTGCCGCGAATCCTAATGAGGCGCGTACCCAACTCAGAGATCGGGGCGTCTACATTCAGAGTATCCGAGAGGATAGGGGGCTAAATCTTGATCTTGAAGCGCTCAAAACCTCTTTAGCGACGGTATCAGTCAAAGATAAGGCGGTCTTCTCTCGTCAGTTTGCAGCGCTGGTGAATGCTGGTGTGGGTTTGGTCAGAGGCATTGGCATTCTCGGTGAGCAGTGCCCTAATCCAAAGCTCAAAAAGGCGCTGTTGGAAATTAACTCCGATGTGCAGCAGGGCACTAACCTGTCCGATGCCATGGAGAAGCATCCGTCCAGCTTCGACAAGCTTTATGTGGCTATGATCCAGGCGGGTGAGGTCGGTGGTGTACTCGATGAAGTTCTTAACCGTTTAGCCAAGCTGTTAGAAGATCTAAATCGCTTGCAGAACCAGATCAAATCTGCAATGGCCTATCCGGTCACGGTTGGTATTCTAGCAACCGTTATTTTCGTTGCGATGACGGTATTTTTGCTGCCCGTCTTTGCCGATATCTTTACTGAATTGGGGGCCGAGTTACCGGCCTTTACCCGGTTCATGATGGGGATTAGTGATTTCTTGCGCAATCCGGTGATGGTGCTGATTGCGATTTCAGTCATCGCTATTTCTATCTTTGCCTTTCGTCAGTACTACAAGACACGGGTGGGTCGTGAGACGATTGATCGTCTGTCTCTCAAGATGCCGCTGTTTGGCGATCTGATTCAAAAGTCGGCGACAGCTCGGTTTTGCCGGACTTTTGGCTCGCTTTCTCGTTCTGGTGTTCCGATTCTGACGGCTTTAGAAATTGTTAGAGACACGTCTGGAAACCAGGTGATTGCCAATGCCATCGATGAGGCCCGCGCGGAGATTCAGACGGGGGGGATGATCTCGCTGGCCTTGCAAAAGCACGATGTTTTCCCGGTTATGGCGATCCAAATGATTAGCATTGGTGAGGAAACGGGAGAACTGGACCAGATGCTGATGAAGGTGGCGG
>JBCBOC010000238.1:0-6085 GCA_039821475.1 Cyanobacteria bacterium J06632_22
GAACGGTCGCGGGCCTCCGGCACAAGCCCTTGGGGCAGCTGTGGGAAATTCTCCATGCACCGCTGATGCAGTTTTGGTTTTTGTACGTGCTGTTTGTTGTGTCAGTCATTGCTGTATTGCTACGCAAAATGACGGTTTCTACGGAGATGATTTTTTTTCTGTCGATGTTGCTACTGGCGTCGATTTTTGTGGATTTGAATTTGGGGCCGTGGGGTGTCCTATATATGGTGCGAATATACAGTTTGTATTTTGTAGCGGGAGCCCTCTGCCGTAAGTGGGGAAGCTTAGAGGCGCTGGCTCAACTTAAGAGCACCGCGCTGTTACGAGGTGCGATCGCAGCCTTTGGCCTATTGACGCTGGCAGTTTTGCTCAAGGTGGCTGCCGCCCCACCGCTGATGGTGCTGTGGGCTGGCAGCGGTATTTTGGGGACGCTGCTGCTGTCTATGTATCTGGATAGACGGCAGCTGTTTCCGTTTCTCCGGCACTGGGGGCAGCATTCACTCGAAATCTACCTAGCCCACACTATTTTTTCGGCGACTGCCGCCGCCGCTGCCTATCAGCTGCTGGGACCCAACTACCTGGAAGTAGAAGTGGTGGTGAGTGCGGTCGCCGGGATGGCGGGGCCGCTGCTGCTGTGTCGGCTGTGTCAGCGATGGCAGCTGATGTTTTTGTTCCGATTATAGGAAGGGGAAAATGTCTCCGTTGAGCTGTCAGGAAGTTGCGATAGGCCTTTATTGGCGGGCCTGTTGGAGTTTGGCTTGAAGATCTGCTAGGTTCGTTAGGAGGGCAGCCTGGGTCAGCTCTGTTTGTTCGCCAGAGGCCAACCACTTGAGCTGCACCTGGGCATTTTCCGCCTCGGCATCACCTAGGATCAGGCAGGCCACAGCACCGCTGCGATCGGCCCGCTTAAACTGCTTGCCAAAGGCGCTGCCGCTCAGGTCAATCTCGACGGAGCAGCCACTCTGGCGCAGCTTCTGGGCTAGGAGCGTTGCCGCCGGTTCTGCCTTCTCGCCTCGGGAGACCAGGTAAAAATCTAGTGCGGGGGGAGAGGGTGCACCCTGGAGCTGCTGGAGCAGAATCGTGAGCCGCTCCAGGCCAATGGCAAAGCCGATGGCGGGGGTGGCAGGGCCGCCGAGCTGTTCTACCAAACCATCGTAGCGCCCGCCGCCACAGACGGTGGCCTGGGAGCCCAGGTCAGACGATTGAATTTCAAAGGCGGTGTGGGTGTAATAGTCCAGACCGCGCACGAGACGAGGGTTGATGTTGAAGGTAATGCCCAGGTCAGTGAGCTGCTGTTGGACAGCATCGAAGTGTTTTTTGGAGTCGTCTCCGAGGTAGTCCAGTAGACTGGGCGCGTCGGTGACAATTTCCTGGGTGCGTTTGTCCTTACTATCGAGGATGCGCATGGGGTTACGGCTGAGCCGGTCTTGGGAGTCGGCATCCAGTTCGTCTTTGTAGGGCGTGAGATAGCTGACCAGGGCATCGCGATAGGCCTGGCGGTCTTCGCCTTGGCCGACAGAGTTAATATCCATCGTTAGGGTTTTCAGGCCAAGGGATTGGAGAATGTCGGTTGCGATCGCAATCACTTCGACATCGGCCCTGGGGTCACGGCTGCCCAGAATCTCCACATCCAGCTGGTGAAATTGTCGCTGGCGGCCTTTTTGGGGGCGTTCGTAGCGAAAGGCTGGACCAATGTGCCATAGGCGCTGCACGCCGCCCCCGGCAAATAACTTATTCTGGATAAAGGCTCTAACCAGTCCTGCCGTAATCTCAGGCCGGAGAGTGATAGCGCGTCCGCCGCGGTCCTCGAAGGTGTACATCTCCTTGCCTACTACATCGGTGGCTTCACCAATACCCCGAGCAAACAGCTCCGTCTGCTCAAACATCGGCGGGCGAATTTCGCGATAGGCGGCGCGGCTCAGCAGGTCTCGTGCAGTGGCCTCAACCTGCTGCCAAACAGCGACCTCACTGGGCAAAATGTCACGGGTGCCGCGAATGGCTTGGACGGTGGACATATATAAAACATAAGGTGGGCACTGCCCACCCTACCAAATCCTGTCGGGTTTATGACCGATTGATTTAGACCCGATTGATTTGGGTCTTTCCAGAGACAACCTCGGCTACGAAGCCAGCGATTCAGGGCCACCCTGGGGGAGGGTGCAGCAGTTTACGTCATCAATGCAAACCTTGCCCCACTTCAATGCCCAGCGCACCAGTGCCACTCGATTGCCAGTACCCGTTTTATTTAGAATGTTGCTGATGTGATTGTCCACAGTTCGCTTGCTAATCTCAAGCCGCTCAGAGATTTCCTGATTGGTGAGTCCAGCGGCAACCAGCTCCACAATCTGCAGTTCCCGATCGGATAGGGGCACCTGCTTGGCCAGGGGCGCCTTGTTCAACGACGTTGAGCGGTCTGCTTCTGCGGGTGTAGAAGATGACTGGATGGACGAAATACCGGCCATGGATTTTGGGAGTGTAAGGATAGGTAGTGTGTATTTATGCTTAGCACAAATCTATCATAGCGGTCTTGATTGTACCCGGTGTTGGATTTGTAATTTTCTCTACATTTCGACGAAGAATTTACGCAGAAAGCAAGCTTATTAATACGGCAGTCAAATCAGCGCCATTAACTATAGCGCTCGCCACTTTGCTTCTAAGAAAATGGCCCAATAGGCGTATTTTCTTCCAGGGTTAACCCAGCGCACCGTGTTGGGCCAAGCGCTTAGGACCGTTCTAGCTGTGAAACCCTTGGTATGGTCGCCAAGTGGCCCGCAACCGCGCACAAACGTTTGTGGCGGTTGCGATAAGTTATGACGCTTGAAGATAAGGCGATTGGGCGGTTTCGTGAATGTGCTGTTTGATCGCCAAAGTGATATGGCCCCTAGTGCGGTGTCAACACTAAAGATTCGGGTAAGACCAGTGAGGTAGTGAGTGGTGAAGTCGTGTTTGGCCTTAAGCCCCTTTGACGTAAAGACCTTCGACGATTTCACGACCGCTCTAGCTCACTATTGCACGGTCATCGCCAACCCTAAGTCTTGGTGTTGACAAACCACTAGGTTGTTTTGGGGGGAGGATGATACTCTACTGCCGCTTCTTGCTTTTTCCTGAGGCTTTACTGGCGGCCCCGAACAGCCGATACCGCAGGCTGCCCCAGGTCAGGTTAAGTCGGCGCCCTAGGCTGCGAAGCTGTGGCGCGACAGTATCGGCCTTAACCGTCGGTGTAAATTTCTCACTGAGAATTTCATGTAACCGAATGCTGGTGAGCGGGCGATTGAGTCGTCCCTGCTCGGCCACGGAGATCGAGCCGGTTTCTTCTGAAACAACGATACAGATACAGTTTTCTACCCGTTCGGTGATGCCCATGGCGGCTCGGTGACGGGTCCCTAATTGGCGAGACGCAGACCGTTCAGAAATGGGCAAAATTACCCCGGCAGCCAGGATGCGGGCGGCTCGAATCAGCACTGCGCCGTCGTGCAGCAGCGTCGAGGTTTGGAAGATGGTCTGGATCAGTTCCTTAGAAACATCCGCATTCAGGCGTACCCCCGGTACCGAAAAGTTGTTTTCATCAATGGGGCGGTCAGTTTCAAGAATAATCAGAGCCCCAGTACGGTTTTGGGAAAGCTGTTTGACCGCGTCTACCAGTTCATCGACTACACCGCTGGCTTTCTGGGGTGGACCATCGGCGGGGACAAAGAGCTGTAGGATTTGCCCTCGGCCTAACAGTTCTAAGAATCGGCGAATTTCTGCCTGTAACATTAAGGCCATCGCCACGGCTGACCCAATCGCTAGGCAGGTTAAAACAAAACTGAGGAGCTGTAGTTTTAGGTAGTGGCTCAGTGCTGCCCCCAACATCAAAATGACCAACCCGCGAATCATCCACAGGGTGCGTCGTTCACCAATGACGACCAGCACCATGTAGATCAACGCCAGTACTAAACAGATGTCGATAATGAGACGCAAGAGCTGGACCTGGTCGTTTGCAATCAACTATTCCGCTTCTGCATAGCTGAACCCCCTTGTCCTCTGAGGCAGGGCTATCCCAAATTCACCCAGAGTTGCGGTTTGCGCCATTTGCCTTAAGGTCAACTAAGGCTACCTTGTTCAGCGATCCCGCAATGCCCCCATTGAACGGTGTGCAGCCTTGCCCTAGTGGGGTTGGCAACTGTCCTCGCTCAACAGTCGTGTCATGGTTCAACAGTAGAACTTAGGGGCTAGACCGCCGAGTGATGGGTCCCCGTGCAATGAGATCTTCACACGACGAACCTGCCACCTGATGCCGTCCTCACGCTGTTAGCGCCTTCTAAGCACGACGACTTACTAAGTCCATTAGCGGTGACCCCGCTGAAAAGGGGTGGGCTAGTGTTGGCATGATTAAGTTTGCTGAGTCCAGAACGGCTTCGTCAAGACCGTCACGCAGAGACAGACCTAGTTTAACCAGCCGCGTTGCGAGATGGTGGTCACAGACGATGGATTTTACGGGACATGTCGCCAGTTTCAATTCAGTTGAAACTGGCGACTCCCTGAGTCTGCTGTTCTATGCCTGCTGCTCTACGAGCCCATTGACCTCATCAATAGTCTTAGGTCAAGGCGGAAACGCGGTGTCCGCACGCTGGTGCAGGGCATGCTATTAGGCCTGTAGCCTTTCCGGTAGGCGGTCCTGCCGGAGGAGGTCGGCTGGGGTTTCGCGCTCCAGGATCAGTTGCGCCTGTCCCTGATTCACCAGGACGGCTGCTGGACGCGGAACACGGTTATAGTTGGACGCCATGCTGTAGTTATACGCCCCAGTTGCGGGGACAACGACCACATCTCCAGCGGAAAGCTCCGGTAACTGAGCATCGTGGATTACCACATCTCCGGACTCACAGTGTTTGCCAGCCAGCGTAGCGGTTTGGGACAGTGGGGCAGACATTTTACTGCCTGCGAGTACGCGGTAGACCGACTGGTAGGTAATGGGCCTGGGGTTATCGGACATGCCGCCATCTACGGCCACATACTGACGGATACCGGGTACCGTCTTTTGACTACCGACGGTGTAAGCGGTAACGCAGGCGGAACCAATCATTGAGCGGCCCGGCTCACAGAGGAGTCGAGGCAGTGGTACAGATTGGGCTTCACAGGCTGCTGCTACATTGTCACAGACGGTCTTGACCCAAGCGTCAATACTCGGTGGGTCGTCGGATTCGGTGTAGCGAATGCCAAGGCCGCCACCGACATCGAGTTCGCTCATGGGGAGGCCATAGCTGGTCGCCTTCTTGTACCACTGCACCATGACCCCGGCCAGGTCCTGGTGGGGCTGGAGTTCAAAAATCTGTGAACCAATGTGAGCATGCAGGCCAATGCAGCGGAGCTGAGGCAGTTCGCCGACCCGCTTAAAGACGTCTTCAATTTGGTCGGGGTCGAAGCCGAACTTGCTGTCGATGTGGCCGGTGCGAATGTATTCGTGGGTGTGGCATTCAATGCCGGGGGTAAGGCGTAGCAGAATGGTCGCGGTTGTCCCTTTGGCTTCAGCCAGCGCTGCCAGTAGTTCTAGCTCGTGCCAGTTGTCCACCATAAAGCGGCAGTCGGCCTCTAGGCCCATCTGCAGTTCTTCCGCAGACTTATTGTTGCCGTGGAAGTACAGCATGTCACCGGTGGCGCCAGCCTGCAGCGCTGTGTAGAGTTCACCGCCGGAGACGACGTCGATGGCAATATTTTCTTGCAGTGCGATCGCACACACGGCTAAGCAGTTCCATGCCTTTGAGGCGTAGACCACCAGCGAGTCGCCACCGTAGTGCTGTTTCAGGGCATCCCGATACTGCTGGCTCGCCAGCCGCAGGGTGGCCTCGTCTAATATATAGAGCGGTGAGCCAAATTCCTGCACCAGCGACACGACATCGCAGCCCCCCACCTCTAGATGATCGGCGTCATTGGTGCTAGCGGTCATGGGCAGCAGCCGCTGGTTAGGCGACGCTGACTCAGATGTTAGATACTGCGTTGAGTCGGCGGCGGTGGCCTCAGTGGGAAAAGTGGAAACCATATCTGCTCTAATGCTGAACCGTTAATAGTCCAGTCTACAATTGCACCCCAGTCCTAAATCAGAAATTAA
>JBCBOC010000816.1:0-1753 GCA_039821475.1 Cyanobacteria bacterium J06632_22
GCTAGATAAAACCGTCACGGCCCCCATCGCAGGCACCGTTGGCGATATTCCCATTAAGCTGGGCGACTATGTCACGGCGGGCGACCAGCTTGCCACCATTACGCAAAACCAGGATCTAGAAATAGAGATTGCGGTTCCTATTGGTGAGTCTCAAAGGTTGCGTACTGGGCTGCCGGTAGAGCTGAGCTTATTTGGTAGCGATGATGCGATCGCCACCGGCAATATCAGCTTTGTTTCTCCTACCACCAGCGCTAACACCCAAACTATCCTTGCTAAGGCTCGCTTCAGTACCCCCAGCCAGCCCGTCCAAGACGACCAGCGCCTCGAAGTCCGCGTCATTTGGGATGAGCGCCCCGGCATCCTCGTGCCTACGACTGCAATTTCTCGTCTTGGTGGCGAAACCTTTGTCTTTGTCCCAGGTGAGCCTGAGCCGCCCGCGGAGGGTCCTGGTGGCTTTGGTGGTGGCCCTGGTGGTCCTGGCGGTGGACAAGCCAATGGTCAAAACGCAGGCCCACCCCCGACGGTTGCTAAACTCCAACCCGTTGAACTGGGTGCTCTCCAAGGCAACGAATATCAGGTGCTTGAGGGCCTAGCACCTGGCGATACCATCATCACTTCTGGCCTCTTAAACCTGCGCGATGGTGTGCCTATCATGCAGCAAGAATCAGGCGAAGGTGGTCAGAACGGCCAGCCTCCAACAGACGACTCCTCAAACAGCGAATCTTAAGCAGGCTACTACCACCATGTTTGTCAACTACTTCATCAAACGGCCTGTCTTTGCCACTGTTTGCGCATTGATCATGCTGCTTATCGGTGCGGTCAGCATCCCGACGCTGCCCATTGCGCAGTATCCAGACATTAGCCCAACGCAGATTAATGTGACTGCTCGCTATATCGGCGCAGATGCAGAAACGGTAGAGCGTGGCGTGACGACTGTGCTGGAGCGGCAGATCAATGGTGTTGAGGGCATGCGCTACATGACCTCCAACAGCAGCAACAACGGTGTCAGCAATATTGTTGTTACTTTTGACTCGTCTCGCGACAAAGATATTGCTGCTGTAGACGTTCAAAACAGAGTATCTCTCGCAGAACCCCAGCTGCCAGAAGTCGTTAGGCAAACAGGCGTCACCGTTGCCAAGCAGACTAGCAACATCTTGCTGGCGATGAGTTTGTTTACAGAAAACGGAGAGTATGACGACGTTTTCTTGAGTAACTATGCCGATTTGTACATTGCCGATGCCCTACGCCGGGTGAACGGCGTGGGGAACGTCACTATTTTCGGTGAGCGTACCTATGCCATGCGCATTTGGTTAAATCCTCAGCAGCTGGCAAGCCGAGGGCTCAATGCAGATGACGTGGTCAATGCCCTCAGAGAACAGAATATTCAGGTGGGTGCAGGGCAAATTGGACAGCCGCCTGCGCCAGACAACCAAGATTTTCAAATCGATTTGAGGGCCAACAGTCGCCTGGAAACGCCGGAAGAATTCGAAGATTTGGTCCTGCAAACGGGTGAGAACAATCAGCTTATTCGACTCAGGGACGTCGGTTACGCTGAGCTTGGTGCTGAGCAGTATGGCTCCTTTCTCCGTTTTAGGGGTAACAATGCTGTTGGTTTAGGTATTTTTCAGCTGCCGGGTAGTAATGCGCTGGAAGTTGCCGCTGGTGTCAAAGAAGTCATGGCTGAACTGGCCGCAGACTTTCCGCCGGGCATGGAATATGGCATTGGCTTTGATACAACAGAATTTGTACGACA
>JBCBOC010000520.1:0-3645 GCA_039821475.1 Cyanobacteria bacterium J06632_22
ACGCCTGACTATGTGATGTGGGGCGACTTCAACACCGAAGAATTCTCTAATAGCTCCCAGCTGTTTACGGCCACCAGTCGCCAGTTGCACGGTTTTAAGCTCAACTATAATCTAGGCGATCTGGCCTTTACGGGACTTTATGCCAACAACATTGAAGGCTTCCAGCGAGATACGCTAGTCCCCGATGGGACGAGTGGATTTTACTTTCTCTCGCGGCGATTGGTCATATCGGGAACAGAGGAAGTCTTTATCGAAGTTGAAGAGATCGATCGACCGGGTACGGTGATTGAGCGGCAGCAGCTGTTTCGGGGTACGGACTACCAAATTGATTATGACCGGGGCTCGTTGTTGTTTAACGACCCAGTGTTTCAGACCGCAGTGGACGGCTTTGGTACGGTGCTGGTGCGGCGCATTGTAGTGACCTATCAGTTTGATAGTAACGACAATGACACCAACCTGATTGCCGGTCGCCTGCAGTACAACCTGGATCGCACGGCTAACCAGGAAAGCTGGTTGGGAACGTCTTATCTGCGGGAAAACCAAGGCACTCGAAATTTTGAACTTTATGGGGCGGACGCTCAGATTGCCCTGGGGGACAGTGCACAACTGGTGGCCGAGGTGGCCCGTTCATCCAATGACTTTGACCTGTCTGGACCCATCAGTGGGTCGGCCTATCGATTTGAAGTCGACGGTATCGTCGATGACTGGCTCACCGGCCGGGTTTACTGGCGTTCGACGGATGCAGGGTTCTCCAATGCGGCGACGACTAGCTTTGTGCCAGGGCAAACCCGCTACGGCGCAGCTGCGGATATCGCTGTGGGGCCAGATACGACTCTGCGGGCCCAATTTGACCACGAAGACAACTTTGGCACGGCCCCTCGTCCACTGACTAGCCTGGTTGATCTGCTCACCCCTCGGACCTCGCCCATTTCAGGTGGGCAGGTCGATAATTCGCTGACCACCTACTCGTTGGGGCTCACACAGCGGTTTGGGGATACCGATTTGGAACTGGACTGGATTCATCGCGATCGCACCGACCGCATCAGCCCCAGCCAGTTCACCGTCAGCTCAGATCAGCTGCGCACCCGTCTTACCACCCGCATTGATGACCGTCTAACGATTCGAGCCCAGAATGAACTAAACCTGTCATCTGGGGAAGACCCCATTTATCCCAGCCGCACCTTGTTTGGCCTGGATTACCAAATTTTGGATGGCCTGACCCTCAGTGCCAATCAGATTTTCTACGGGGGCGATGGCCTGAACGGTCGTAATTCTATTACCACGATCGATCTAACCGGTGAACAGTCTCTGGGGCCTGATACCACGATTCGCGGTCGATTTTCGTCCATTGGCGGGCAGCAGCTCGGTGGCGGCATTGGCATTGAGCACGGCTTTTATATCTTGCCAGGGCTTCGCCTAGACCTGGGCTATGAGCATGTGTTCAATTCGCTCTTTAGCAGCACGGCAGCAGGCTCTCAGTTTGTGCAGCCTTTTGCCTCTGGCGATGGGGCGTCGGCCCTAACGACGGGCAGCGGCGACACCTACACCATTGGCGTATCCTACACGGACAATCCTGACCTCCAGGCCAGTGCCCGTCTGGAGCACCGGACCTCCTCGACCCGTGGAAGCAACACTGTCCTGCAGGCGTCTGCTTTAGGACGACTGTCGCCAGCGTTATCGGTGCTGTTTGACTATCAGCTGGCCAGCGGTGCCAACCAGAATCTGACGGGTTTGGGAACAACCAGTGACCTAAAGCTAGGTCTGGCCTACCGTGACCCCAACGATGGTCGCTTCAATGCCCTGTTGCGCTACGAGCATCGCCTGAATCCCAGCTCAATTCCGACCAACACGCTGTTCGGTGTCCGTACCGACACCGACGAGCATCTGTTCACTGCAGAGGCCATCTATGCGCCGAACTGGCAGTGGGAATTTTACGCAAAGTATGGCTTCCGCAACAGTTCTACGCGCATCAGTCGGCCCGCGAGTGCTGGGGGAGATTTTGTTTCAACGAACAGTCTGCATCTGGCCCAATTCAGGGCGGTTTACCGCTTTGCCTACAGTTGGGATGTGGTGGGCGAGGCCCGCTGGATTGGCGGTTTAGGCAGCTATACAGAAACAGGATTCTCTTTGGAGGCGGGCTACTACCCCACCCCAGACCTGAGAATATATGCCGGATACAGCGGTGGCGGTGCCCAGGACCGAGACTTTGGGGTGAACCGCTCTAGCGGCGGATTCTACCTGGGGGTTGCCGCTAAAATCAACGGCCTATTCGATGGCTTTGGTTTGCAGGATGTGGTGCCCGTTCAACAGCGTCCCTCTTTTGCGGACGCGGAGACACCGGCGGCGGAAGCAGCCGTGCCCGTTGTCGATACGACGGCTAATTCTGAGGGTTTCTAGGCCCTAAACGCTAGGCCTTAAATCGCGTTCAGCTTAAACCTGCCCTGCCCCCGTAGGCAACATCATCATTCTGGACGAAAGCTGATTTCATTTGTTCTGTGTCGTTCGCAACCGCTCACATCACCCCGCCCAACCATGCGCCCTGTTCCTTTTTTTCTAACGCGACGTTCGCCTGCTCTGCCTCGGGTTTACTGGGGCGTCAGTGGGGTCGTTCTGGGGTTGGTCTCTATCGCACCTACCGTGTTCGCGCAAACCTTGGATCCCACGTTAGATCCCAGAACCTATCCGGCAGCAGAGCGCTTTAACATCACGGTTAACGGTGCTATGGATGGCCCAGTGCAGGCGGATGACGCCTTGACGCTGCGGGAGGCTATCGAGCTGACGAATGGGACGCTACTGTTTGATGAGTTGAGTGCCCAGGAGCAGTGGCAGGTCAGCCTCAGTGATGCAGGGTCGGTGATTGGGTTTGACCTGGCGGCAGGCGAGACTGCGATCGCACTTTCTGCGCCCCTACCTGATATTCTCCAGCCCGGCCTCACCATCGATGGCACGACCCAGCCCGGCTATGACCCTGGTGTCTCTGCCACCGCAGAAATTGAAATTCCGATCCCGGTCATCGAACTCACCGCGGATCCAGACGCAGAGGTCATTCGCGGTCTGACCATTGTGGCCGATGACGTCACGGTGCGGGGGCTAAGCATTTACGGTTTCACCACTGACCATAACGCCACGGCAACGACGCCACCCGCTGACATTTTTATTGCCCATCGACTGCCGCCGCCAGATATTAGCGAGCAGGCTGTCCCCGCCCGCTTCTTCTCCTTTAGTGATGAAAATATCCCGCCTAAGGGGATTGTGTTAGAGCAAAACTGGATTGGCATGCCACCGTCAGAGGCTCTTCCCGATAGGCCTTCAGCCTTTGGCGTGTCTGTGTTTAACGCTCAAGGGGTGACCATTCGTCACAATCGCATTAGCTACCACGATGGTAGCGGCATCATTACCGGCGTCCGAGCTGAAAACACCAAAGTTGTTGAAAATATCATTGTCAACAACGGCCTAGCTGGAATGCCTGATGCCATTCGCCTCGAAGGCCGCATCGATAATAGCCAGGTAACGGGCAACCTCATGTGTGGCAATGACGGCAGCGGCATTTTTCTATTCAAACCTGAGGGAGCCGTTGAAATTAGCCGCAACAATATTCGCTTCAATGGCGGTCGCTTTCGGCGCGCTGCTGTGTACCTAATGGCA
>JBCBOC010000563.1:0-3432 GCA_039821475.1 Cyanobacteria bacterium J06632_22
CCGATTCAGACGTTAGTATTTCAGGCGGCGCTGGTCCATATCGGTTTTAATCTGCTGCTGGCGCTGTTGGTTTACGGCTTACCAATGTTGCGATCGCGCCCCCTCCAGGCCGCCCGCTGGCTGGCTAAGCTGGCCACCGAATATCGCCTATTGGCCATTGGCTACGTGATCGGCGTTTTCTTTATGCTGCCCAGCGTATTGTTACTGGCGTGGCTGTGGCTACGGCCCATCAGCTAGGTCACAACACCCTCGCCAACGCGACTATCTCGCCAACACTACCCGACCAACACCCGTTTCTCCACGGGTGGCGTCGCCTGCTGCTTACGAAACTTCACCGCCTGCTGCAACAGTTTCCATGCCCCAGGAGACAACACTGCCGGAAAGGCAAAGCTGCCCGCAGTGGCGAGCTGCCTTTGCTTCAAGGCCACAATCATCCAATGCAAGTGCAGATATTGACTCACCGTTCGAAAACTGGGCAACGTCTGTCGGTGCTTGACGCTAATGTTGTTATAAATTCTCTCTTTGATCAGCACATTGGTTTCTAACCGACGCTGTAGGGCAATTTTTTGATCGTTGCCACCGGGCCATACTGTCCGGTAAGACAGGCACTTGTTAACAAACAGCGCATCGCCATGGCGTGTCACCCGAATCCACGAGTCAATATCATCAAAGCCGGTCATGGCCATATCCCAACCGCCCGATTGGTTAAAGGCATCGCGCCGCACCGCCACTTGGATGGGCGTGCCAAAAGGCACCACCTCTAACAGCATGCCGTAGTGGATGTCTGCCTGGGGAATGTAGAAGACCTCGCCGGGGCCCGTGGGCGGGGTCACACTCAGCTCGGTTCCATCCGTCTCTACCTGGGCGGCCTGACAGGAGCAAATCACCGCTTCGGGGCGCATTTGGATGGCCTTTTGCATTTCTTCAATGCAATTGGGCGCTAGGTAATCGTCATCATCCACCAGCTTGACCCAGTCCTGGGTCGCGACCTTGACACCCGAGTTAACAGCACCAGAATGGTTCGTATTCGTGGCATTCCGCTGGTAAACCACCTGATCGCCCAGGCCTCTGACGTAGTCTTCTGTGCCATCAGTGGAGGCATTGTCGGCCACGACGACCTCACAGAGCACCGTCTGATTTAAGGCAGATTCAATCGCCCGTTTGAGTAGACCGAGCCGATTGTAGGTGGTAATGACGATGCTAAAGGACGGAGTAGAGCTGGAATCTGGAGAGGCGTCTATCATGGCTAATCGGCACAGGTCGTAGTCATAATCTACCCAACCGGCCCCATCAAGTCAGGTTGACGGTAGAAGGTTAACCAGATCTTTGCCAATTGACCAAAGCTACAGCATTGCCAATCGTTCCTTCAGCAGCTCTGCCTGCTTCTCCGCCTCAGCCAAACTGTCGCGGGCACCCTGCACCACTTCCGCAGGCGCTTTGTCCACAAAGCCCTTATTCTTCAGGCGGCTCTGCAGGGATTTCATTTCCCCTTCGACCTTACCCAAGTCCTTTTGCAGCTTGGCTTTAAGCGCGTCAATATCCACCAGCCCCGTCAACGGAATCAACACCTGAATGGTGCCAGACACCCCGGCAAACATTTGGCGCTGGTCTTGGTGCTGCGCCTCAGCGGCGGTGGGGTCAGTGACGATTTCGGTAGCCAGCTGCTGCACCTGCGTATCGGTCATGGTGTCGTCTTCACCAGACAGGTCCACCGGTGAGCTAACGGGGATATCGCCAAAGCCCTCGTCTGCCCCTGCCAAGCGATCGCCCACCACTTCGCTCCAAAGGCTATGGACGTTGTTCCACAGGTGACGGCGATTTTCGGCCTTGTACACATAGCGTCCAATAAACCAAACGCTGTAGGTGAAGCCCACCAGTCGGAACAGGCTTCCCACCCCCGGTAGGGTGTTAAGTGCCGCAATCATTTTGGCAGCAATGTACAGAGATACGGTACTCACCCCCAACAGCAACAGGACAGACCCCGGCTTCTTGGCAATGCGATAGGCCTGACTTAAATATCCCAACGGATGCCTGAGAATCGTCTGGATCGCCTCAACCCCATCACCCCAATCAATTTCAGGGAGCTGGCCGTCAGTCGTTTCGACCACCGCCGCTGGTTCCGCAGTGCTTACCGTAGACTCGCTGGCATCAGGCGCGTCAATATTGACCTCTCCCGTAGCCCCTTCCGCTGCCGCCGTTACCGACAGCGTCTCTGCTGTGGCTGCCGCCGTCGGCACCAAGTCTGTGGCAGTAATCGTTAACGTGCTCACCTTAGCCGCGTCTTGAATATAAGGCTGGGTTGACTGCAGCACTCGGGTCTCGCGCTCATCGTCGGTTTTGAGAATGGTCTCAATGCGGGCACCAGGCTTAATCCCAGCTTCTGCCCGCAGGTTACGAATGGTACGAATCACGTCGATCAGTAGCTCGAACTCACCTTCCAGCTCAGTATCAATGAGCTTGGGTTGAACCACGGGGTAAGGCTGCTGCGCGAGGAACCGGTCGGCCTCGGCTTGGGTTAACGTATGCCACACTTCTTCGGTAATGTGTGGGGTAAAGGGGTGCAACAGCTTGAGAATGCCGTCAAGCACAAAGGCCAACGTCTGCTGGGCCGTCT
This sequence comes from Cyanobacteria bacterium J06632_22, assembly GCA_039821475.1. Taxonomy (GTDB): domain Bacteria; phylum Cyanobacteriota; class Cyanobacteriia; order Phormidesmidales; family Phormidesmidaceae; genus CAWUKV01. The sequence continues at coordinate 2,615 of JBCBOC010000563.1, forward strand.
TTTTAGACACCGCATTGTCACCCTGAATACGGGGCTTGACCAGCTCAATGTACCAGTCACAGAAATCACCCCAAATAAACTCGTACAGGCCCTTGGCAGCTTCGCCCAGGCCATAAGCATCTAGGTATTGGCGGGCCTGCTGCACGGTTTGGTTAAAGCGCGACAGAATCCACCGATCGGCCAGCTCTAGATTTGCCCGGTCGGGCTCGCCCAGAGTTTGGGGCGTTTGCCCCTCTAGGTTGAGCATGACAAACCGAGAGGCATTCCACAGCTTATTGGCAAAGTTACGGGAGGCCTCTACCGAGGAGGACTCATCGGTCTTGCGGTTATAGTCCAGGCTGATGTCCTGCCCAGCCCCGGCCACCTCACGAATCAGGGTATAGCGCAGGGCATCGGTGCCGTACTTATCGATCAAAATCAGCGGATTAATGCCGTTGCCTTTGGACTTGGACATTTTTTGCCCCTTTTCATCCCGCACCAGGCCATGGATATAAACCGTCTCGAACGGCATTTGATCGGTAAAGTGCCCAGCCATCATGGTCATGCGGGCCACCCAGAAAAAGATAATGTCGAACCCGGTGACTAAGGTGCTGGTGGGATAGTACTTCTGAAAGTCCGCCGCCGACTCGTCCGGCCAGCCCATGGTGGAAAAGGGCCACAGTCCTGAGGAAAACCAGGTATCCAATACGTCTGGATCCTGCTCTAGCACCACATCTTCACCAAACTTGTCCACCGCCTGGGCGCGGGCATCAGCCTCGCTGGTGGCCACGAAGAAGGGCGTGTCATCTTGAATTTCGCCCTCGGTCAGTGAGACCGAG
>JBCBOC010000342.1:0-4966 GCA_039821475.1 Cyanobacteria bacterium J06632_22
AAAATGTTGGACGGTAATCAGGTTCGACTGCGCCTCCAGGGGATGCAGACGGAGGCTCGTCTGTCCTTTTCTCGTCCGCGTAATTGGCAAACTCAAGCTGTCAGAGCCGAGATTCACTATCAACCCTCCCCTGCCTTGGCGGCAGGCTCCTACCTGACGCTGCAGGTGAATGGCACTAATGTTGGTAGCGTACCGCTTCAGCAGGCGGGGGCAACGGGCAAGGTGGTTTTTGGTATTCCGGCTGACCTGGTCCAAGACTTTAATGAGGTGCGGTTGCTGGCTCAGCAGAAAACCGACGAAGCCTGCGTAGACCCCTTTGATCCGGTACTGTGGACCGAGATTCTACCCACCTCCCGGTTGCTGATTGAGCATGACTATGTGCCAACGCCGTTAGATTTTAGTGCCTATCCCTTCCCGTTATTTGATGAGCTCAGCCTAGATCCGCAGTCTTTTGCCTATGTGCTGCCCCAGCAGCTTGATGCAGACTGGGCGACGGCCAGCGCTCGGTTCCATGCTTCTTTGGGACGGTGGGCGGACTACCGTTCCCTAGAGACCCGCACGGTTCAGTCGCTCGATGATCTACAGCCCCAAGCGCGGGGCGTCATAATTGGTACCCCGTCCCAGCAGCCTGACCTATCTCGCTTGGACCTGCCGATAGCACTCAAGAACGATCAGCTGATGCAGAATGGAGCCACACCCATTGCCGATGACGTGGGTGTGCTGATCCTCACCACAACGCCGGACGGGAGCAATCCGTTGCTCGTGGCCACCGGTAATAGTCCAGCCGCGGTGGAAAAGGCGGTACAGTTTCTGGTGCGCGCTGAAGAAAGCGTGATGGGAACCGGCTCGATGATTTTGGTGGACGAGCTGACGCCGTTGCCCTCACCCCACCCCCGTGATTGGCCGCTTCAATTGCCCGATGACAATCGCTTTGAACTCAGTGATCTGCTAGTGAATCGGCTAGACCCGTTTGAGGAAACAACGGTTAAAGGTGCGTTTGCAGATCCGATTACCTTTGACTTTCGGGCGCTGCCAGACGATCAGTTTCAGCGGGGTAGCACCATGAAGTTGGTCTATAGCTACAGCCCTCAGGTTAACCACCGTCTTTCGACAGTAGAGGTCATGCTGGACGATGTGGTGATTGCTGGGGAAGATCTGGACTCTAAGAAGGGCGGCATGCGTGAAACGCTGACGGTGGACCTGCCCACTGGGTTGATTACGCCCACCTCGCAAATGCAGGTGCGCTTTCGCCTGAAGCCAAGGGAGGCTGGGGCCTGTCAGCGGGTGACGGACGATCAGCTTTGGGGCACGCTCCACGCTGATACGCAGTTCTCTCTAAAGCGCGATCGCGTGGTGAATCTACCCGATCTCTCGCTCATGCACGTGGGTTACCCCTTGGCGGCACCACAGGATCTCTCTAAAACGGCAGTGATTTTGCCCCATAATCCTAACGCCGCTGAGCTAGAGCTGATGTTAGCGATGAGTGAGCGTCTAGGGCGTTTGAGTCGAGCGGATAGCATTCAACTGCAAGTGCTCCAAGGTGACGAACAGCTCTCGTCGGTCAAAGAGGATATGAATTTGGTCGTCATTGGCCTACAACACCAATTCCCGCTGCCCGAATTACTGCAGCGTCAAGGCCTAAGCCTTAATACAGCCCTATCCCGCCGCTGGCAGCAGTCGCAGACGGCTATTCGTACGGCCTTTGAAGATCATCAAGGCCTTCTGACTGAAATTCCGTCACCCTGGAACCCTCAGCGTGTTGTGGTGACCTTAACCGCTCACGGAGAGTCGGGACTAAAGGCCTTAAATGCGTTGATGGTGGAGGACGAGCTGTTTTATCAGCTTGAGGCAGATACGGTCTTGGTTGGCGAGCATACCTTGGTGACTGCCCGCCAACCTGATGCGGACGATCGGTATCAGCTGACCTTCTTAGACCAACAAAAGGAACAACAGATCGCACAGGTCAACCCCGTAAAGCAAGCGGGCTACTGGCTGCAACAGCAATGGGTGGCTTTGCCAGTCGGTATTTTGCTAGTGGGAACCTGTTCCTATGGTGTAGCTACGGTGTATTTGAATCGTAAAGAAGAAGACTAATGCAGCATCAACGCTAAAAACTGGGATTGAGACTCGCGCATTGCGCCTATCGAAGTAGACGAACAGTCATGTATCCACGACATCAGAATAGAATGCTCAAGCTGCGTCTCCTGGCGGCTGGGCAAGCAGGGCAGCATAGACTGCTACGGGGATTATCGTCGCTGCTGACTACCCCTTGGGGAGCTTGGCTGCTGACGGGAGTTCTTATCCTAATTTCGTTACCCCTCATTACAACACCGCTGACGATCCTTCAACAGGGGATAACGGCGGTCATCATCATTCTGGTGGGATGGCTCACAGTGCGGCTGGAACAGTCCATTAATCGTCCTGCCCTCAGCCAGACGCTGCATCTGCTGCTGGTGTGGTTTAGTCTATTGGCAACGCTTCGCTATCTGTACTATCGCACCAGCTACACGCTTAATTTAGACGGTTGGGCCAATGGTGTGTTTAGTCTGCTGTTGTACGGGGCTGAGCTGTATGCGATCGCAACCCTCTTACTCACCTATTTCCAAAAAGTCAGACTGCGCACGCGGCAGCCGGTCGATCTCAGTCAAATCCCTAACGACCGTTGGCCCACGGTCGATATCTATATCCCGACCTACAACGAAGATGTCGCCATTGTGCGCAAGACCGCGCTGGCGGCGTTAGCGGTGGCGTATCCCTCAGCTAAAAAGCACGTTTATGTGCTCGATGATGGGCGTGCAGAGAAATACCGCGATCGCCGACGTCAGCTGCGGCAAATGTGCCAGACGCTGGGTTGCGAATTGCTCACCCGCGACAACAATGACCACGCCAAAGCCGGCAATATCAACACTGCGCTGCAGCGGACAGAGGGTGAGCTGGTACTAATTTTGGACTGTGACCACATTCCGGTACGGAGTTTCCTTGAAGAGACGGTGGGCTTCTTTCAAGATCCTCAGGTGGCGTTGGTACAGACGCCTCACTGGTTCTATAACCCTGATCCGTTTGAACGCAACCTGGTGACGCGGGGACGGGTCCCCGTCGGGAATGAGCTGTTTTATAAGGTTGTTCAAAGGGGTAACGATTACTGGAATGCGGGTTTCTTCTGCGGTTCGGCCGCGGTCATTCGGCGGCAGCACCTGATGGCTGTGGGCGGTATTGCGACCGAGACAGTGACGGAGGATTGTCACACGTCCCTGCGGTTGCATGCCGCGGGTTACCGTTCGGTGTATTACGACAAGATTTTGATTGCGGGCCTAGCCCCCGAGACCTTTGCCAGTTACGTTGGACAACAGGTGCGCTGGGCTAGGGGGATGGCACAGATTCTCCGACTTGAGAAGCCGCTGTTTAACCGGCGGCTGAGCCTGCCCCAGCGGATTTGCTACTTTAGCGCCACGTCGCACTTTTTCTTTGGCTTTCCACGGTTGATCTATGCGATCGCACCGGTCCTGTTTCTGTTACTCCACCTCAATCCGATTCGCGGTATCGGCATCGAGACGGTAGCGTATGCACTGCCCCACATTGTCCTGGCAATGCAGGCCAACTTTATCTCCTATAAAAAAGTTCGGTTCTCATTCTGGAATGAGCTACTGGAATATGCGCTCTCTATTCAAGCGGGTGTGGTCACACTGTTGGCGTTGGTTAACCCCAAGCTGGGGCAGTTCAATGTGACCGATAAGGGCACAACTATCAGCCATCGTCGGTTTGATGTCGCCTCCGTGCGGCATTTGTTAGGGTTGATCGGTGTCAGTCTGGTTGCATTATCCACACTGCCTGCCTGGTTGCTGTTGCGTCCTGGAGAGACCGAGGCCATCATCATTAATGGCGTCTGGTGTGGGTTTAATCTGATCCTGTTGTCTGGGGCTGCTTTGGTGGCGTTCGAGCAGCCTCAGCAACGGCGTGCCCATCGGCTACGTCACCAGTTGCTAGCGGTTTTGTGCGACGGTCATCAGGCCTGTCAGGGGACGACGGTGGATATTAGCGAGCTGGGGGCTAAAGTTCAGTTGGCCGAGCATCCTACCCTGCTGGATGACGTCACCCTAGAAGTCTTGGGAGACTATGGTCAGCGAGCTGTGGTGCAAGGCAAAATATTAAGAACAGAACCATCCCCCCAATCGGACGGATTTATCGCGGTGGTGGCGTTTGTTGATCTGACCCAAACGCAAACCGATGCGCTGACCCTCGTGCTTTACTCCGACGTGCACACCTGGTACGACCAGACTCGTACAGCCAGCGATCGACCCTTGAAGTCCCTTTGGTTTATTGCGACTAGCCCCCAGCGAGCCTTACAGGCTCGGCGAGCGGCGACCAGAGAGAGGTTGCGACAGTCTTACCCCCAGGTGGGTTATCTTTTTTGGCAGGGACATTACTATAGGGGGCGCGTGAGCAACTTGGGCATGGATGGGCTGCAGCTGGTACTGGGACGCACCGCACTGCCGGGGTGGGCCAATAGATCGGCGTTGCCCATTGGTGGATTTGCCCTGGAGCGAGATCCAGGGACGGACGCGCCACCGCGTTGGGTGGTTTGTATTCGGGCCGTCATGCCAGATGCTGTGAGCGGGACCCTAACCGTTGAACTGACGTTTCCTCCTCAGCTCCAACCGTTGCAGGGGCAACGATTAGCCCAAAGCGTTAATTTTATCGCTCAGGGAAGCAGGTCCTACAGCCGTCCGAGCCGTTAGGAACAGTGCTGCCCGTGCAGCATCCCTGACGCTGCGGCCTCTCGGTGTGGCCCCACGGGGCTACCGACTCTCCGTAGGCAAGATGGCAGAGGCTACCTTGCAGAAATTCAGCCATGGTATAGCAACCGCCACAAACGTTTGTGCGCGGTTGCGGGCCACTGGGCGACCATACCCAGGGTTTCACAGCCAGAACTCTCCTCAGCGCTTGGCCCAACACGGTGCGCTGGGTT
>JBCBOC010000488.1:0-3908 GCA_039821475.1 Cyanobacteria bacterium J06632_22
CTCAGCACGGGTGGCGACTCGGTTGGGCGTTAGCCTTGTTTTATCGGGGTGATTAAACACCAGGCCAAGCTGGGTCGCGGTTGCGATCGCACGACGGGCATAGGCCGGAATTTGGGCGCTATCACTAAACTGACGCAGCACATCAGTATTGGGCGCGCTCATGGCCATAAGCTCCATCCCACTGACCAGCGACAGCAAGACCTGAAGCTTTAGCACCGGGTTCTGGGGGGCAAAGGTATAGTCTGGAAAGCCCGACAAAAACTGGGCTCGGTAGGCCCGTTGAATCACCTCCGCTGCCCAGAAGTCGTCGGGCACATCACTAAAGGTTGCCGCTGTCCTACGGGTCCCCGGAGAAAACGCGCCCACAATCAGCGAGGCAAACTGAGCCCGGGTCATCGGCGCATTGGGCTGAAAGGTCCCGTTAGAAAAACCGCGAATCAAATTGCGCTGGGCCAGGGCCGAAATGTAATCACCTGCCCAATGGCTACCCGTATCGGGAAAATCCGACGCGCTGGTCGCCCGGGGCTGAACAATGTATGGGGAAGCAACGGCTGACATTTTGCCCTGTCGCACCAGCGCTTGATACACCAGCGCGGCGGTCTCTCCCCGAGTAATCGGCTCCATGGGTCGTAGCCGATCCACGTCGGGATGGTTCACCACGATCCGTTGTTGGGTGGCCGCTGCCACGGCTTCCGTCGCATAGGTTGGAATCTGGGCGCGATCGCGATATACCACCAGCTGATCGGACTGCCCCACCCCCAGTTCAAGCCCACTCACGAGCGCCAGGAGTGCCTGTACTCGCGTCATCGGCGCATTGGGGCGAAACGTCCCATCCGGATACCCGCTGATGAACCCGCGGGACTGGGCGCGGTAGATCACCTCACGGCCCCAGAAATTTTGAGGGACGTCAGCAAAGGGGCGGCTGCGCCCCCCGGTGGTAACACCGTCAGGAAAGGCGGCCATCACCAAGGCCGCAAACTCGGCCCGCGTAACGGTCCGCTCTGGGCGAAAGGTGCCGTCCAGAAACCCTCGGACCAGGCTGGCCTCTGCCAATGGATCGACAAAGGGGGCAGCCCAGTGCCCCACCAAATCGGCAAAGCGACTGTTCAGCGGTGGCGTGGTGGGCTCCGGGGTAGGGGTAGGACGGGGCACTGGCGTGGGGGTCACCTGCCCCAGTAATGGTGACGGCACGGCGGCCGGATCGGGCAAGTCACTGAGCTGGTAAGCAATTTTGCCGCTGACCGTATTAGGATTGAGCTGATTGCCCACGGTATTGAGGACAGCGCTGGTATCGTTGCGCAGATTCCACTCGCCGTTGGCCTCCAGGGTATTTCCCCCGGGGTCGTGGGGATGTCCTAGGTCAGGGGCGGCCTGGTCCTGCACCCACAGTCCCGTGGATTGATTGTCGACCAAACGATTTTGCCGCAGCACGGGCCGAGCGGAGCGAGACAGCACCAGCCCAGAACGATTCTCCTGGAGGGTGTTGCCTAGCAGCAACGGTGCCGCCTGGTCACTAATGGCAATGCCGTAGCCGGTTTTGCGAAAGGTATTTTGCCGGACTTCGCCTTTGGCCTGGCGCACCATAAATAGCCCACTGGCCGCATTTTCGAAAAATTCGTTTTCCAAAATCACCGGCAGGGCATTGCTCGACACAAACACCCCGTCCCGGCGGCAGTTGACAAAGCGGTTGCTCACGAGAACCGGAGAACCGGTTTCAATCCACACGCCAGTGCCCTGATCGGCCCGGTTTTTAATGGTTAGGCTGCGCAGCTGACTGCGATCGCGCAACACCACGGTCACCGTCTGCTGGCCAAATTCCTGGGTGGTAAAGGTGCCACCCCCCGTGATCACCACGGCCCCGCCCTGACCGGCGAGCGTTACCCCAGCGGGGACGACTAGCGGGAAGGTTTCACCCTGGTCGTAGCTCCCAGCCTGGATTTGGATGGTGGTGCCAGATTGGGCCTGTTGCAGCGCCCGGCTAATGGTTTTGAAAGGCGACCCCGTAGACCCCGACTGATTGTCTTGCCCGGTTGAGCGATTTACGTAGAGCACCGTCATCAGGTCAGCTGGCAAAAAGAACGTACTCCAGGCTACCTAGTTCTAGGCGAATAGCTGTCAGCTATCGGGGGATTGTAACGCTTGAGGCCGCGATTGGAGACCGTTACTGATCCGTGAATACGCGCGGCTTGACGGGCTGGCAGGGCGTGCCCATGCAAATTTGCTGGGGCGGCATGGATCTGAACACGCTGCTGCGCGCCCCAATCAAGGCATTTGCGCCGATGGTAACCCCCGGTCCCACAAAACAATCTGTGGCCACCCATGCCCCGTTCTCGATGGTGATGGGGGCCGTGACCAGCGGAAAGCTGGGGTCGCTGGCATCGTGGCTACCGGTGCAGAGGTAGCTCTTTTGGGAAATGATGCAGTGTTGCCCCACGCGAACGGCACCCAAGCTGTAAAAGACCACGTCGTCCCCGACCCAGCTGTAGTCACCAATTTCCACGTTCCAGGGGTAGGTAAACCGTGCGGTGGGGCGAATCACTACGCCCCGGCCAACCTTGGCCCCAAACAGGCGCAGCAGCCAGCGCCGCGGCCCGTGGTGGGCATGGAGGGTGAGGGGAAAGATCACGGCCTGCAGCAGCCACCAGAGCATAATGACCCCCTTAGAGCGACCGGCACTGAAGCCAGGTTGGTGGTAGCGGCGCAGATCGGTCAACGCGGGGGCGCCAATGCCCTGGGGGGCGGCCGATGGGATAGCAGCTCGGCTATTGGTGGTCGGTGTAGCAGGTGTCATGGCAGGGTTTAGCCTTTGGCATCGGCAGGCTGAACCATCGGCTGAGGGGGTGTTTCAGCCTTCGCGGGTTGCCTATCTTTTTCGGTGAGATTGAGTTTGCCACCGAACTGGAGTTCGTATAGCTTCACCCCAATCTGGTACTCGTACTGGCTCAGCAAACGGGCATAGATATAGCCGGGGTAGCCATCTAAGAAGCCGAGGCGGATGATGTAGAACAGCACGAACCGCAGTAGAGGCTTAAACGGTAGCCGGACCCAGATTTTTTTCAAGAAGCGCTTACGCTGAACGGAATCGCCAAATAGATTGGCCCCGATGGTGCCCCCGTCGCCCATGCCGGTGAGCAAGTTGTAGTACACCCGCGCTTCCCAGTTGGAATAGCGGTTGTGGCGGGCCAGCCAATGGTATAGGTCACGGAAGTCGATATGGAGCATGTCCTCCTTGAGGTAGCCCACTTTGCCACTTTCAACCACAACGTGCTCGTGTACTTCGTTATCTCCGGTGTTACGGATTTCCTCAGTATTCAGGTTTTCGTAGCGCCCCATTTTGTGGCGGAACAGGCGAAGGTTCCAGTCGGGATACTTGCCGCCGTGGCGGATCCACTTGCCGAGGAAAAAGACTTTGCGATTCAGATAGTAGCCATCCTGTTCCCCCTGAATCACCTCGGCAATTTCATCCCACAGTTCGGGGGTAATGCGTTCGTCACAGTCGACAATCAGCACCCAGTCGTTGCTAAAAGGCAGATTATCGAGGGACCAGTTTTTCTTCTTGGGCCAACGACCGTTGAAATTGAACTGCACCACCTTGGCCCCGTAGGATTCGCAAATTTCAATGGAGCGATCTTCGCTTTGGGAATCCACCACAAAGACCTCATTGGCACGAGCCACGCTCTCCAGGCAGGCGGGTAGGTTCTCTTCTTCGTTTTTGGCGGGGATGAGTACCGACACGGGAAGTTTAGCGGCTGAGGCTGTCATGGCGTTGCTAAAAGATGGGTGTGCTTACTGAAAACGGTGAAATCAGACCTGCTTTATTACACAGGGCGGCTGGCAGCGGTCAGGGGCGTTTGGGGAAAATCTTTCGGGGAATAGGGGGCGAAAAATTTACAAGCCCCTTTCCGATA
>JBCBOC010000379.1:0-4738 GCA_039821475.1 Cyanobacteria bacterium J06632_22
AGGACACCGCCATAGGCGGTGTCCTTTAGCGCATGCTCAGCAATTACTCGTCCCCTTGACACAAGATCCCCCGAAACGTCCAAGGCGCTAGACTCTAAAACCTCTCTCAGGTGTTGAATTGAACCTAAATCATGGGTTTGGCGGTTGCCCCAAACCCCGTTTTTGATCAGCCAATCAGTAATTGGCGTAACTAAGTTATTGGCAGCAGCGTCCTCTAGGACATTGTCCAAACCATGGGTTTCGGCAACTGTTAGTAAATCTTGTACGATTTTCTCTCTTGTCAAAGGATCTGAGCGCAGGGTTCCTGTCTGTTGAAGTGTATCCTGCATGTTCAAGATAGCCCTGTTAAGTTCGTACTTCCAGGCCTTAGCGGGGTGAACTAGCCCCCTCAAATCGATGGCTCGATTGATGTGGTTCAGGGCTTTAGCCACATTAGGCTGAGCAGCATCTTTAAGGGCGTATGCAAGCTGGGCATGATATTTATGATTGCTGGGATCACTGTTCAACAACGTCTCAAAGACAGGCACCATCCGTTGGATGCGGTCTCGTGTCGTCACGGCATGGCCACTCAGGCTGCGCAACTCTGTGACCAAATCAAAAATCTGTGATTTGACCCGCGGCGAAGCAACCCCAATGCTCTGCAGCAAGACCTGTGATTCCTTAGCGGGGAGTCCGACTGTGATATGGGCATTGAGTTGTTCGATGAGTTCACTGCCTTGAATAAGCTGCGCTCTTTCCGCTTCAAGCTGCTCTACACTGTTGATTAGGGCTTCATTTTCTTGCAGAACAATATTTTTCTCAATTTCAAGCTTATCTACCCGCTTGACAAATTTTTGGAGTGCCAAATCCATCAGACCTCTACCGCCATAGCCACCAATCATGCCCTTAGCGGCAATAATTTTTAGATCGGCACTTTGTGAGATTGGGCCCAGCACCCCCGGCGACAGGATGGACGACGTCAAAAAATCAAGGACAAATGCGCCTGCAATGCCGAGTAGCAGATCGCCAAACAGCCCAGCCTCAAAACTATCCCCCTGATCAGAAACAAATCGAGGCAGTTCTACGTGACCATCAACCATAATGGTGTACAAAACACCGCCTAGGATTCCAGAGAAGATAAGGGCGAGTATGCTCTGATCAATAAATGGAACCCATTTTGTCCCCTCGGGGCTCAGGATGATGGCAAAAAATATGCCAATGAGAATACCTTGTAGAAAGGCGCGGTAAACCCGCATCATTCGACCCATGGGGCGTCTCCAAAGAAGTTAGTCACCAAGGTTAAGTACCCCAGAAAATCTTGCAGTCGTCGCATTGATAGGGACAGTTCTCAGCGCTGAAAGCTTTGATAGGGCCGCCCAGCGACGCCGTCGAAAGAGGCTCCCTCTCGACAGACATAACCTTGTGTACTTACCGGTTATGAAATTACGTTTACGGAATAACGTGATTTTCAGAATTACCTATGCTGAAAGCATAGTTAGAACACACAGCGATGAAACGCCATTAGATCAGGAACAAAAAAATCGCAAAGAATATTCAGACAAATCAACAAATTGCAGAATGGCACGCATAGCCACCACCGATGCTCCAGCGTGTTCAATCTCTACTCAGTCCCTTCTCTACTCAATCTCTACAGTGTTCTAGCGTCGGTCACCTGGATTGGACCTCTGAGTGTCGTTTCTCCCTCACCCGGTCATTAAAAGCCTTCGGGGTCTAGAAAGCTTTTGGGTTCTGGGGTCAAGGCCCATGGCGACATTGATAATAGCGACATTGATAATTAAGTTCGATGGGCTTAAAAATCGCAATATTAAGGGATCCACTAGAATCCGCTAGTGGCTTAAGACAGTGGAGAGGGGCAATCAACTACCGTCTATCTCTAAATTTCTGACTTCCCACAGTTTGGCACCGAAGGTCTTTGAGAGGATTGAACCTAAATGGAACGACGTGAATTTTTAACCTGGATGGGTGTGGGCGGCTTAGCGGCCTCCTTGCCTGTTGCGTTAGCGGCTTGTAACAGTGAAACAGCGGAGGTAGACCCCGCCGCAGACGCACCTGCGGCAGACGTACCTGCGGGTGGCCCCGAGGTCGTCGGCACCCTTAGCGATATAGAGGGTAGCGGCTTCATACTCAATGAGTCCGCGAGTGTGGGCCCTGTGTTAGTGGTGGCCCAGGCTGGCGACCCCAGCGCCCTACAGGCGGTTAACCCCACCTGCCCCCATGCGGGCTGCACCGTGGCTTGGGAAACCGACAGCGGTGAAATGGTCTGTCCTTGCCACAACTCTCGATTCTCGGCTGATGGTGCCGTCCTCCAAGGCCCAGCCAATGAAGGACTCGAGGCCTATGCGGTGTCTGTTGAGGGCGACAACATTTTGGTAGGGCCAGCCTAAAGGTGGGGCGCTAAACGTTCTACAGCCATCACGTATGTCCGCTCGGACGAGGCCACGATGCGCTGCGCTGTGTGCCCAAGAGCATAGCCTCACTGGTTGTTCTAGCCTGTGCGTTCTAGCGTGGATGTCCTAATCGTCTGTCACCGCTGCCCCAACCTTTGCAGCAAAGGTTGGGGCAGCGGTTTTGGTTGGGGACGCCGTCACAGGCTACCTCCCCTTAAACAATCATCAGCTTTCATCAACCGCTCCACGGAACGCCGTATATTGAGCAAGGACCATTTGGGCAGCCTATTGAGGCACTAGATCCAGAGTCTTTAGCCCCTAAGGCGTGACCCTATCCTCAGCTTCGCTTCGATGACTATATGAGAGCTGACCGCTTTTTATATTTTGTATTGGTCGTCGCGCTGATCGGCCTGTTTTACAACGTACACCATTGGCATATCGCCATGACCGCAGAGGCTCACCTGGCAGAAATCAGCCGGGAAATGCTGCGCACGGGCGATTTTTTACATCCCCGCCTCCAGGGCGTCGATACCTATCTGCAGCCCCCGCTGACCTATTGGGTTTTGGCTTTGGGCCAACGCCTTTGGGGCGTTAATGCCTTTGGCGTGCGATTTTTTGTCCAGATTGCCTTGGCTTTGCAGGCGGTGCTGGTATTTCAAATTGCCTTGCGCTTGCTGGGTATCCCCCGTACGGCCTTATTTGCGGGCTTGATATATCTATCGATGCCGCTGGTGATGTGGAGTTCACGGGTGCTCTCGGTGGACACCTTTGCGGCCACCTTTGAACTGAGTGCGGTCTACTGGTTGCTGGTCTACCAGTTGGAACGGCAACCGAAGGCACTATATGGCCTGGGGCTTTCGCTGGGGTTCGGGGCGCTCACAGGAGGGGGGCAGGTGCTGGTATTGCCGGTACTGATGCGGCTTTATGTGGCGATCGCAGCGCGACAATCCATCATTCAGCAGTGGCGGATGATTGACTGGTTCCATACGGGCATCGCTGGCGCTCTCAGCCTGGTCATCGGCAGTAGCTGGTATCTCTATGTCGGTTTCCAGCAGCCGGACCTATGGCACGAACTTTGGTTTCAGCACTGGCGAACGTTATTTCCTGATGCGGCCATGGTATGGGCCGCCAGTTGGCAGTGGGTGGTGCTTTTTGGATGGGGATCGCTGCCTTGGCTGCCGATTTTTATTGTCGGGCTGTTTGGTCCCCTGTGGCAGTTGCCTCGCCTGGGGCAATTGGTGCTGTTTTGGTTGCTGCCGCTGCTGGCGATTAAGGTTTGGACCGGGGCGCCCACGGCCCCGACGCTATTGCCGATTCTGGCGGGGATGTCGATTTTGGTAGCCTACCTACTTCAACAGCTTTCAAAGCTAGAAGTGCGTCAATATGGCCTGCTGTTTATGCAGCTCACCCTGGCGATTGGGCTACTCCTGTTGGGCATTCCCTTGGTGTCTCAGGTTTTGGGCGAGGCGCTAGTCCTGAGCGGGCAAATGGCTGCTGTCGCAGGACTGATTGTGCTGGTGGGCATGGTGTTTTTTGGCTTGATTCGAGCCGGGGTCAGGTTTCGACTGGTTGCGATCGCACTGATCACCAACCTACTCTTCCTGCTCTACGGTGGTTACCTGATCGCCGCCAACCCTTTTTGGATAGAAACCACCGCACCCTTAGCCCAGTTTATTCGCAGCCGCCAACTCCAAGACCAAACAATCCTCGTGTTTGACCAGTCTCTTCCCTCCCTAGCCTTCGCCCTGGATCGCGACCTGGTCACCATCGACAATGGCAACGTGACCCCAGATGTCACCTTTCAAACCCGCAGCGCCTGGCGGCAGCAGTGGGTCGCAACCGACCAAGCTAGCACCGCCCGCTACCTCCGTCGTCTCATCAGCCAGTCCTCAGTACTGATTACCGAAGAACCCTTACCCGACCAGTGGAATTGGGTTCAAGTCAGCTACCCAGAAGTGCAGGCCGTGGGACGCTGGCAGGTTCACTATCGACTGCGCTGACCCGCATCCAGCAGGGCCAGACGCGGCGTTCTCCCCTCAGGACTCACGACCGCAGCATTAAAGGAAGCCGACACCAGCGTGCCCTTGCCATGGGACGCCCAGTCAGCCTCGGTATCCGTCCAAATCACCGTACTGTCGGCCAGTAAGAGCTTGCAAGTACCGCTAGATGCCACCATAAACCGCACTAGCGGCTGATGGATTACAGGCAACAGCGGCGTCAGCGTCGCCGGATCAGCCGCCATCAACCGATGACGAATACGGTTTGCGACCTGTAGGTAACACTCCGTTTTAAAAACGAGCTGCAGCGTACAGTCGTTCGATTCAATCTCTAGAGCAATCCGATCATCAATC
>JBCBOC010000542.1:0-3550 GCA_039821475.1 Cyanobacteria bacterium J06632_22
CTGATTTTTCTAGTGCGACAACATAAGCCGGATTGACCCCTAGCTGCGCCGCAACCTGTTGTCTAATCTCATTGATCAACGCCGCCAAGTGAACCGGATCAAACGCATCTGGATGAAAGCAAATCAGTAGCTCGTCTGTATCACTATCGGTTTGACGAACACCGCAAGCCGCCGTGTAGCCTGATAACACCCCAGAAACTTGATCCACAACCGCCTCTATCTCTTGGCTATGAATATTCAGCGCATTGATAATGATGATGTCTTTCTCACGACCGGTTACCGCTAGGCAACCCGCCTCCAAAAAGCCCATATCACCCGTATTCAGCCAGCCGTCTTCGGTAAACAACGCCTTATTTTGATCAGGGCTATTCAAATACCCAGCCGTCATCGTCGGGCCTTTTGCCTGAATGTGACCAATGACGCCTTCTGTCACCACAGCGTTTTGACTATCAACGATACGAATGGCGTGGTTGAGCGCAGGAAGGCCAATTTTGACGCAGGCGTCATCTGCGGTCTCGGCTATGCGAAGGGGGGCGTCACCGGCTCTCGCGATGACGCCGCATTCAGACAGGCCATAAACCGGATACAGAATGTCTGTCGATAGCTGATGGTTTGATAGCAGCGCGATCGCCCGACGAACCGTTTTAGCGACTATCGTTTCTCCTCCCATCGTCAGCCGCTGAAGCGAAGACAAATCCCACCGTTGAGACCCGTTCTCAAGCTGTTCAGTCAGCATCGCCAGAAAAAAATTACTCACCCCAGCATGGGTCACTCGGTGCTTTTGAACCTGGTCTAACCAAAGGGTCGGATTTTCAAGCACGGCCTCAGTGGCAAGATGAATCGCTTTAGCTGACCTTGGAAGCACCCGTCTAAGACCGCTGATGCTGCTTAGCGGTAGCCAGCCCAAAGAAACTTTGGGGGGCTGATCTGCCGACTGCTCCGGCAGGCGAATAGAATTGCCCAGCAGACGATAGCTCAGCGTTTTAGCATCGAAAGTAATAAGCTTGGCGCGTCCTGTCGTGCCAGAACTAGAGAGATACAGCGCCAGTTCATCACGAGCCGGTTTGTAAAAGTCAGTAGCCTGCCCAAACGAAAACAAGCGCTCGATTAAAAGCAGGCATTGGCGTAGCCTCTCCTGCGAAGAATCGCGCCCCTTATCATCCTCACCCTTGTTCTCTTCATTTAACGAGAGCACTGTCTGAATAGACGCCACACGAGAATCGTCAGTCAAAATAAACGCCAGCGGTAACCGGTCTAAGACATGCTGCAGTCTCTCCAAACGAGGCCCGAGCGGAACGGCAATAAATCCCCCCATGAGGCAGGCCCAGAACGCCGCCGTAAAATCCTGACTTTGAGCAAGCTGCAAGATAACGGGCACCCCTGGCTGTAGACCCGAAGCCCGCAGGCCCGCTAAAATTTGGGTTGCTCGGTTCCACACTTGCCGATAGGTTTCGACAGTTTCTCGCCCATCTGCTCCAACGTAAACAAATTCACCCTGCGGCCAGCGCTCCACAATATCGAACAAGGCGGCAGCCGGTCGCTCGGGCAATTCAACCTTGCGCACCGGACCAACAGCGTGAGCGATCGCAGCAGATGGCCGGTCGACGGCTGCTAAATCTGGTCGAATGGATTCGTCAAACCTGCCCGATTCAACTTTCTTCATGACGCTTTTTTCAGAGAACTTACGAGTGGAATGCGCTACGGACAATCATTTCAACAAATGGTCGAGGCTTAATGACTTACGCCGCTAGAGTTCGTGCCAAGAGAGGGTGAACCGACGTTAGGAAAACGGAACACTCAACACTTTTGCCAGCTCAGTGACGTCGGGCGATTTCATAATCGAATAGTGCGTCCCAGCAAGCTCATGGACCGTCAGTGAACCTCGAACGATTTTATACCAGTCGGGAGCATTCCTACTGTGGTGACAGCTAAACAGCGCAACGTTCCCCCAGTAAGCCTTAGGCTCATATTTCTGCCACAGATGCCAATGGTGTTCAAAGAGACAGAACAATCGCCACAGCTCAGCGGCTGTCATCGTAGCGGGTACAAGGTCATACTGCTGGAGAGCTTCCAACAGTTTGGGTGCCTGCCGATCGCTCGTCTCGCTCTCTAGAACGCGATTAAGGCGCACAAGCTGAGTCTGCGGATAGCCCAAATCACGGGCAAACAAACTCATCAGGCGCTCTTCTGAGACATGAACTTTAGCAGATGGCGACAAATAGCTATCGATTAAACTCAGCCAAGCGGTTTCTTCACCCACCGCTCGAAGCTGTTGCGCCATCTCAAAAGCAATCACCCCTCCCATAGACCAACCGCCCAAACGATACGGACCCACAGGTTTCACCTTGCGAATCGCCTCAACATAGCCAGCCGCCATCGCTTCTAGAGAGAGCGGCAGCTGATCAGCCACCTCTAGCCCCTGAGCCTGTAAACCATAGAGTGGACAATTCATCTCGCCCGCCATCTTTAAGTGGTGAGCGAGTTCGCCATAACAAAATACACTGCCGCCAATAGGATGAATAAGAAATAGCGGATCGCACTGAGCCTGTCCTGGTTGGAGAAGAACCAAAGGGGTATGGCGACTGTGCTGAGTAAAGGCTGAACTCTCTTCTATTGAGCCAGCCAGCTGGGCAATTGTCTTGAATCGAAAGAGCGTAGACAGCCCCAGCTTCACAGAGAAAGCCTGCTGGATTTGAGAGATCAAATGAACCGCTAACAGTGAATGACCGCCTAGCTCAAAAAAGTCATCGTGGATGCCCACCTGCTGCAGCTGTAGCAAGTCGCCCCATATCTGGCTGAGCTTCACTTCGACTGGCGTGGTCGGCGCCACAAAGACCGTATCAATATCTCGCTCAGTTGCCTCGGGCTGTGGCAAAGCCCGCCGGTCTACTTTGCCATTAGCGGTTAGCGGCAGCTCATCTAAAAAGAGAAAGGCCGACGGCACCATATAGGTTGGTAAGCTGCGCTTGAGGAAACGGTAGAGCTTGCTGGCAGTGGGGGGCGGTGTATCTTTAACAGTGATATAGGCAGTCAGTCGTTTATCGCCTGGCACGTCTTCACGAACCATAACTACGGCCTTCTCGACTTGACTATGCCGCTCTAGGGCAGCGGTAATTTCGGCCAGCTCGATTCTAAAGCCGCGAATTTTCACCTGAGTATCCAACCGACCCAAAAATTCAATGTTGCCATCGGGTTTATAGCGAACCGCGTCTCCTGTTTTGTACAGCAGGTCGTTGCCCAATGCTGTCTGGGCAAATGGGTTTGCAACAAACTTCTCTCTTGTCAGCGTAGGTCGATTGAGATAGCCCGCTGCGATACCGTCACCGGCAACACACAGTTCACCCTGTACCCCAATGGGCACGGGATGCAGCTGAGCATCTAGAATGTATACCTGCGTATTAGAAATGGGGTGGCCAATAGGAACAGAAACCTCTATGGGTAAGGGCTGATCGACGACGTGACAACAGGCGACAACAGCATTTTCTGTGGGGCCATAGGCGTTGGTAATAGGACAGTTCGGCAGCTGCTGAAGGGCTTTGTTGATGTGTGA
>JBCBOC010000768.1:0-2201 GCA_039821475.1 Cyanobacteria bacterium J06632_22
AAACGAGCTTAGTGCGATGACTCGGCAGTGTGTTGACGGGAGACGCTTTGGCGATATTGAGACACTCAGAGACGAGATTACCGCTTGGTCAGAGGACATTAACAACACTCAGCGCGGCGTAGAGTGGCAGATGAAAGTCGAAGATGCCAGGTGTAAGCTCGCTTCTGTCTACCCTAAAACTAAGCTTTGACGCTGCACTAGTGTTTCTCTCGTGACTTAAGCTTCTCCGTGCATTCACGGAGTCTTTACCAAAAAGTTCCCGGCTTTCGGTGCAAATTTTGCGGAAAGACAGGGATGAACCGTTTACGCTGGTAGCGGCTTGTCCTGTTCATCGTTCATCTTTCTGGCGCATCTATGACCCTGTCGGAGCTGGTCCAGTCGTTTTCTAGCGGCTTTACTGGGCTGTTCACCCGCACCCTGTTTTACTCTGGGGGTACCCGATTTACGCTGCTGCTATTGTTCCAGCTCAGTGTATGGCTGCTGGTGATTTGCTTTGCCATTGGCCTGTTCAAAAATTTTCTCAAGCGGCAGCTGTTGGTGCGCGTCGGCATCGATGCCAGTAACCGAGAAGCCATTGCGGTGCTGGTGAGCTATTTTTTCGGTGCGATCGCAATCCTCGTCGCCATCCAGAACTCCGGTGTCAACCTAACGTCGCTAGGGATTATTCTTGGCGGTCTTGGGGTCGGCATTGGCTTTGGGGTGCAGCATATTGCCGATGACTTTATCAGCGGTGTGATTTTGCTGTTTGAGCGCACCCTCAAGGTGGGCGATCTGATTGAATTGGACGACTATCGCTTTCAGGGGCTATTGGGCCGCATCGGCGAGGTTCAACTACGCTCCACCATCATTCGCACCTTGGACAACGGCGATGTGGTGATTCCCAACAGTCAGCTGGTCAAAAATCGTGTGCTGAACTGGAGCTACGATACCCCCATCGCCCGGCTCAAAATTCCGGTCGGGGTGGCCTACGATAGTGACCCCACCTTGGTGACTGAGGTATTACTCAAGTCGGCCTACATGGAGCCCGCCGTCTGCACCCAGCCCATGCCAAAGGCCATGTTTATGGCCTTTGGAGACAATGCCCTTCAGTTTGAACTCTGGGTTTGGGTGGACTTTAACCAGCGCTTTGACACCCAGAGTTCGCTTCATTTCATCATTGAGTACAACCTACGCCAACAGGGCATTGAGATTGCATTTCCCCAGCGGGATATTTGGTTGCGTAACCCCGAAGCCTTGCAGCTGCGGTCCGTTAATCGGGGAACGGAACGACTACTGCGCAGCGAAGACGACGAAAAGTCTAGTTTTCACTATCCCCGTCGTAATGGGG
Source organism: Cyanobacteria bacterium J06632_22 (assembly GCA_039821475.1). Classification (GTDB taxonomy): domain Bacteria; phylum Cyanobacteriota; class Cyanobacteriia; order Phormidesmidales; family Phormidesmidaceae; genus CAWUKV01. The sequence continues at coordinate 1,328 of JBCBOC010000768.1, forward strand.
TAAAACCCCCGCCCACGCTGCGGGATCTACTGCGGCAGGTCAGCTATTTTGAGAATTTCTGTGAGTTGGAGCTCCGTCAGCTGATCGAAATTGGTCAGCGGCAGCGTCGCCGTCAGGGGCATATTCTCTTTCACGAAGACGATCCAGGCAATGCCTTTTACGTCGTGCTAGAAGGGCAAGTTGAAATTGTTGCTGAAAAGCTAGATCGCTTGCTCGCCACGTTAGAGCCCGGCAGCTTTTTTGGAGAGATTTCTTTGATTTTAGGTATTCCCCGTACTGCCATGGCTCGGGTATCGGAAGATTCGCTCCTGTTTGTTATCAAGCAAAATAGCTTCTCTCGCCTGCTGCAGCGTTATCCCGATGTTGCAGATGTCATCTTGGCGGAGATGAACAAGCATCGGGAGGAGTTGGCCCAGCGACAAAAGGAAATGCGCTCGCTCAACCTGCTCGATGCTGCAGAAGATGACGTCAATCCTGTGGTGTGGGCCAAGAAACGCATTAGACGACTGTTTTCTTTGGCCTAGGGCGCCTAGGCTTGGACATTCCCCCCTTTTACTCCAGGCGAATTGGTGTTGAGCTAAGCCCACAGGTGGTGGGGTTTAAGGACTGATGATTTATAGCTTTCGCCACTTTGCTTCTAAGAAAATGGCCCAATAGGCGTATTTTCTTCCAGGGTTAACCCAGCGCACCGTGTTGGGCCAAGCGCTTAGGACAATCCTAGCGCTCAAGTGCCCAGTACTGGATCCCAGTGGCCCGCCGTCGTGCACAAACCCCAATCCAGGGCCTTTGTGGCGACGGCTATAAACCTCTGTCACGTCCAGAACGGTCGTTTTCTCTGAGCAAAAGCGATAGATTTCAGGCGATACGCGTTTTG
>JBCBOC010000479.1:0-3950 GCA_039821475.1 Cyanobacteria bacterium J06632_22
AGTAACGATGATAGCCTACCGGACTCTATCTCGCCGAGGTCGGATATCGCCCATGCGCTGTCTCGGTAGCCGTTCGAAGGACAGGGGAAGGGGCTTGACATGACAAGGCGACAAAATTTTGCGGGGTACACCTTGGGGCGAGGCTGGCTATGTCACCAGTGAGTCGGTCTAAGCCAAGGCCAACTTGAAACCGATCGCTTGCCCTAGAGAAAACGCTGGTTCTGGACGGGGCCAAGGTTTAGCTACGCTAAGGCGGCCAACAGGGCTTCGCCCATCGCTTCGCAACCCACTGAAGTAGTACCTTCTGACCAGATGTCTCCTGTACGATACCCGCGATCTAGCGTTGAGAGTACAGCTTGTTCAATTTTTTTTGCGGCGATGGGTTGATTGAGCCCGTAGCGCAACATCATGGCGGCGCTGAGGACTTGGGCGATGGGGTTAGCCTTGTCCTGCCCGGCAATGTCAGGGGCAGATCCATGGACGGGTTCGAAGACGCCTGGGCCGCTTGCGCCAAGACTGGCGGAGGGCAACATCCCAATACTGCCGGTGAGCATGGCGGCAGCGTCAGATAAGATATCGCCGAAGAGGTTGCCGGTGACAATAGTGTCGAACTGTTTGGGTTGGCGGACGAGCTGCATGGCAGCGTTGTCCACGTAAAGGTGACTCAGCTCGACATCAGTGTAGTCGCTAGCCAGGGCGGTGATGCGATCGCGCCAAAGCTGTGACACCTCCAAGACGTTGGCTTTGTCTACCGAACAGAGACGCCCCTGGCGCTTCTGAGCCGTTTCAAAGGCGACTCGACCGATGCGGTCGACCTCGGTATCGGTGTAGGCCATGGTGTTGACTCCCCGCTGCCCCCCTCCGTCGCCGTTCGCGCCATCAAAAATGCCGCGGGGTTGACCAAAGTAAATGCCACCGGTCAGTTCTCGCACCACCATGATGTCGACCCCTTCTACGAGTTCGCGCTTTAGCGATGATGCGTCGACCAGTTGGGGCAAGATGGTGGCCGGTCGTAGGTTGGCAAACAGCTCGAGACCTGCGCGCAGCCCTAGTAGACCCGTTTCAGGACGCTGATGGCGAGGGAGCGTATCCCACTTGTAGCCTCCGATCGCCGCTAAGAGGACCGCGTCGCTTTGTCGACAGGTCGTCAAGGTCTCGTCGGGCAGTGGGTTCCCCGTGGCGTCAATGGCACTGCCGCCGATCAGCGCTTCGGTAAAGGTGAAGGCCAGGTCACACCGCTGCCCCACGGCTTCTAGAACCTTAACCGTAACGGCCATAATCTCAGGACCGATGCCGTCGCCGGGAAGCAGTGTGATGTTGTAAGTCTGGGCCATGGGTTGCAAAAGGGTAATAAACTAGGGGGCTCCACCGGCTGATTATCCTACAGTAGTCGCTGCGATAGTGAAGGGTTTTGGTTAAGACAATCGGCATTTAGACGGCATTTAGACGGCATTTAGGCGGCACTCAGGCCCGTTATGTAGATCAACTATGCAGTACATCTATCTCCACGGGTTTGCTTCAGGACCGCAGTCTACTAAGGCCCAAGCTTTGCGATCGCACTTCCAAACCCGGGACATTACCCTGCACATTCCGGACCTAAATCAGGGTGATTTTGCCCACCTCACCCTGACTCGCCAGATTCAGCAGGTCGTTCCGTTGGTGACACCAGATACTGTTCTCATCGGCTCGAGTCTAGGAGGGGTGGTCGCCACTTGGGTGGCTGAAACAACGGCGGTAAGCCGTCTGATTTTGTTAGCGCCCGCCTTTAACTTTCTCAACCAGTGGTTGCCTCGTCTCGGCACTAGAGCTCTACAGCATTGGCAGCAGTCTGGGCAGCTATCGGTCTACCACTATGCTGAACAGCGTCAACTTCCCCTGGCTCAAACCTTTCTAACGGATGCACGCCAGTACGATGACACGACACTCCGTCGCCCCCTTCCCACGTTAATTTTGCACGGTGAACAGGACGATGTTGTGAGTCTGGCGGGAAGTCAGCAGTATGCCGCGAGCCGCCCCTGGGTAAGGTTGACTGTGCTTTCGACAGACCACAGTATGACGGATGTTATTGATGTGATCTGGCAAGAAGTCCAGGCCTTTTGTGACCTGGGATAACGCTGTTCGCACAACCTCGGTTACCTACGGAGCGGCCGGTTTTCCTGGCGCAAACCATCATGTTCGGGTGAGGCACGATTGAGCAACGGGACGGTAAAGCTGCTCTGGGGGCCATGGATCCGGCGACGTTCACGATATGATCGCTAACTATCCCCAGTCGTGATCTGTCTACAGACAAGCTTGCCGCTCCCATACTATGCTTCCTTTTCTTCGCCCCGAATTAGCTCAGCTCAAAGCCTATCAGCCCCATCCTCCAAGCCCCCATCCGGTCGATATTCTGGACACGAACGAAAGTCCCTTCGATTTGCCGGAAGCGCTCAAGGCCAAACTTGCGGATGAGTATCAACATCAGCTTCAAGCTAATCGTTACCCTGACGGTGGGCATGGGGCACTCAAGCGATTGCTGGTGGACTACGTAGGAGAACCGCTGACGCGCCATGCTGATGCGCCTGCGCTAACGGTAGATAACCTTTCCATTGGCAATGGCTCTGATGAGCTTATTCGTTCGCTGCTGATTGCCACCTGTCTGGGAACCGGGCAGGGCATTTTGACCGCAACACCGACGTTTTCCATGTACGGCCTATTGGCCCAGACCTTAGGTATTCCGACGACAGCAGTGCCGCGGCAGGAGTCTGATTTTTCTGTTGACTTGGTCCAGGCTCAGCAGGCCGTTGACCAAGGTAATATTCGCGCCGTATTTATGGTGCATCCCAACTCACCCACGGGGAATGGGTTGACTGATGCAGAACTCGACTGGTTGCGGTCTCTGCCCTCGCAGATCCTGGTGGTGGTAGACGAAGCTTATTTTGAGTTTTGCCAGCATACGACGCTGGTAGATGCGCTAACGCGGCCGAATTGGATCATTCTGCGCACCTTCTCTAAGGCGTTTCGGTTAGCCGCCCACCGGGTCGGCTATGCGATTGCCCAGCCTGAACTGATCGAAGCGTTGGAGAAGATACGACTGCCCTACAACCTACCGACCTTTTCCCAGAACGCGGCTCAGGTTGCCTTGGCAAACCGTCCGGTCCTATTAGAGACCCTCGTGACGCTGCTGACAGAGCGCGATCGTTTGCAGGCTGAGTTGCAAGACGTTGCGGCCTTACGTATTTGGCCCAGTGACGCCAACTTCATCTACGCTCGCCTCACCTCCGACGGCCAGTCTCGGTTTGGAGCCAGCATGGATGCGGGGCATGCTGCCGTTCATCATCAGCTTTTGCAGCAGGGGACTCTGATTCGCCATACGGGCGGAGGACTACGCATTACGGTGGGCACCCCGGCAGAAAATCAGCGGACCCACGATAACCTATTGGCAGTTCTGGGTTAGGGGGTTGAGGGGAATAGTGCCCTAGAAAAACATTTGGTCGGGTCTAAGCCCCAAGCTTGGCCTAAACCTGACCCCTACGAACCTGACGAATCGTGCGCGGCAGGACCCCGACCATCTGAGCAAAGGCCTCATCGGGGACGAGGTCGACGGTGCTTTGATCAAAATAGGTCTTGAACTGCTCTAGAATCATTTGGGCCCGGTCCGTGGGCTTGGGCTGATCGGTAAAGTTCTGCGTGAGACGAATCCATTGGAGTCGAATTTTGAGGGCCTTCTGCTGCTCTTCGGTGTCTTCGGGGGTGAGCAGGGAAAGGTTGCCTAACGGAATGACATATTTGCAGCCGGCATCGAGGCTGCCGCCCACGGCTGCACCAGGCCCCGCGAACTCAGCGTAGAATTCCCTGAAAACAATCAGGCCGTTGCGACGGCGAGTATTCACGACCCACAACTGGTCGCTATTAAGCTTCTCTATCAAACTATCGACCGCTACGGTTTGATTCACAGTTAGATTGGCACT
>JBCBOC010000069.1:0-10167 GCA_039821475.1 Cyanobacteria bacterium J06632_22
CACAGAGCCGAGGATATAGTGGGTCGTCTCTACATTGGTCACCCAGTCACGAATCGCTTCAGAAGTGGCATCCTTTAGCGTCCCGGTTCCCGCACTGACCGGGCGAACCTCCGCACCCATTAACCGCATGCGAAAGACATTGAGGGCCTGTCGCTCCATATCTTGAACACCCATATAGATGACGCACTCGATGCCAAAACGGGCACAGGCTGTCGCCGTGGCCACACCATGTTGACCCGCCCCAGTTTCTGCAATCACCCGAGGCTTGCCCATGCGTTTTGCCATGAGGGCCTGCGCCAAGGCGTTATTAATTTTGTGTGCACCGGTATGGTTGAGGTCTTCGCGCTTCAGATAGATCTGCGGGCCACTGCCATCGGGCTTGGCGTAGTGCGCCGTCAATCGTTCGGCAAAGTAGAGCGGATTTGCACGACCCACGTAATCTTTGAGCAAACCGTCCAGCTCAGCCTGAAATTCCGCATCATCTCGATACTTATAAAATGCCTCTTCCAGCTCACTCAGAGCGGGCATAAGCGTCTCGGGCACATACTTACCCCCGAAACGACCAAAGCGGCCCAGTTTATCGGGGCGAATGCTGGGGTCAGTTGGCCGGGTCCCGTGTTGGGTCGTATCAGCAGTTTTAGGAGAAAGCGGAGTGACGGTCACCGTTTGCCTCACGTGTTCAATAGTATTGCAAGTCCCATCATTATAAGGAACCTGGGTCAAGTGCAGTAGTATAGAAAAATAGAACAAACACTCTACTAAGGTCGTGATTCTGCGTCAGCTCGATCAAGATCAGCAGGTCGTTGTATTAGCCGCTCATGACGAGTATGAACCCACTACCGATGGTGTGAGCCAGGTTTTGAGTGAGCACAGCAGACAGATGAGCGTTTAAGGGAAATGGGGATGGAACCCGACGAGATTTAATGGGCTAACCCGACCTACGGCACAAAAGCCTGCCCTCTCGGACAGGCTCTTTAACTCCGCAGTGCCCATGTTATGGCCGTCGAAGGGTGGGTTAAAGCATTTGACGACGTCGAGGGGCTCCAGAGGCAAATACTTCAACGTCGGCAACTGCTCCTCGCAACTTGACCAATGTAATGGCTACCCACTAATGAACAGGGCCTATCGCCACAAGTACAGCAAAGCGAACAGAATAATCCAAATCACGTCAACAAAGTGCCAATACAGCTCAGTGGCCTCGATGCCAAAGTGATTCTCATGGGAGTAATGCCCCGCTGCCCGAGAGCGAAACAGGACTGCGAGCATCATCATTAGGCCAAACAGCACGTGCAACCCATGGAAACCTGTCAGCACATAAAACGTGCTGGCAAATAGATTGTCAGCCAGGCCAAACTCCAGGTGCATGTACTCATACACCTGCCCACCCAGGAAGATCGCCCCCATAGCAGCGGTAATGCCAAACCACAGGCGCATCCCTTTCTCGTCATCCTGCTTAATGGCCGTATCGGCCCGATGAATGACAAAACTACTGGAGATCAAAATCAGCGTGTTGATACCTGGCAGCAACAGCTCCAGTTCTGGCGTACCCTCTGGCGGCCAAGCCGGAGCCATCAGCCGAAAACTCAGGTAAGCAATAAACAACCCCAGAAAAATCATGCTCTCTGCGCACAGGAAAACCAGTACGCCATACATGCGAAAGTCGGGATGTTCCTCATGACCGTGGGTCTCACTGGCGACCGCTACGGTAGTTTCGTCTAAGTTGACAGCGCCTTGCATAGGAAAAAAGTGAAGTAGTGAAATCGTGAAATCGTGAAGTAGTGGGAAACCATGGCCAACAGCCAACCTTTGGAGAGTAGAAACGCTAATGCCGATGCACTATTTCACTACTCACTACTTCACCGCCAATTAATGAGCCGCAGCCGCAGCCAGGGCCTCTTCGTAAATCTCTTCGTCATCGGTCACCGGAATGTAACCCAACCCATAATCGTACGGCCCGGTCTTTAAGACGGGTACGCCTTCAAAGTTCTCGTGGGCCGGGGGCGACAGGGTTTGCCACTCTAGCGTTAGGGCTCGCCAGGGGTTAGTCGGTGATTTTTCCCCCCAGCCCCAGCTGTAAACAGCATTAATCAAAAAAGGAATCGTCGAGACAGCCAGAATGTAGGCCCCAATCGTGGCAACCACGTTCAGGTCAGTGAACTGAGGGTCATAGAGAGCAATGCGACGATTCATCCCCTTCAGGCCAAGTTCGTGCATTGGCATAAAGGTGAGATTCATGCCGACAAAGGTCAGCGCAAAGTGAACCCGTCCCCAAAATTCATTCATCATTCGCCCTGTCATTTTGGGGAACCAGTGGTACACCGCCATGTAGACGCCAAAGGTAGACGCGCCAAAGAGAACATAATGGAAGTGAGCCACCACAAAATAGGTGTCGTGAACGTGAATGTCAAAGGGGACCGCCGCTAACATAACACCGCTAATACCCCCAATGACAAAGATGGCAATAAAGCCCATGGCAAACAACATCGCGCTGGTATAAGCAATCTTGCCCCGCCACAGCGTCGCCGTCCAGCCAAAAACCTTAATGCCTGTGGGTACCGCAATGGTCATGGTGGTAATCATAAAGAACATGCGCAGCCAGGGTGGGGTACCGCTGGTGAACATGTGGTGTGCCCACACAATCAGGCCCAAGAAGCTAATTACCAAACTGGAGTAGGCAATGGCGCGATAACCAAAAATAGGCTTTCGGGCATGCACAGGAATCACCTCGGAAATCGCCCCAAACAGGGGCAGCACAAAGATATACACCGCCGGGTGAGAGTAAAACCAAAACATGTGCTGATAAACCACCGGATTACCGCCACCGGTCGGATTGAAAAAGGCTGTCCCGGCAACCAAGTCGAACATCAACAGAATTAGCGCCCCGGCTAGAACCGGTGTGCTGATCAAGATCAACAACGAAGTTGCGACCATAGACCAACAAAACAGCGGCATTTTAGTAAACGGCATGGACGGCACACGCATCTTCATAATGGTGACGAAGAAGTTCAGTGCCCCCAGAATTGAGGCCGTTCCACCAATCAAAATGCTCAGAATCCAGATGCCTTGCCCTAACATGCCCGTCGTCAAACTGAGGGGAGGATAGGAAGTCCAGCCCGCTTGGGGCGGCTCAAAAAAGAAGCTGGAAATCAACATAATGCCGGACGGGGGGATCAGCCAAAAGGCAATGGCATTAATCCGAGGAAAGGCCATATCCTTGGCCCCAATCATCAACGGAATAAGGTAGTTTGCCAGCCCCGCTCCAGCCGGCACAATCCACAGGAACAGCATCACCGTACCGTGGAGCGTGAGTACGCCATTGTAAGTTTCAGGAGAAACAAAGTCAGGGGAGGGCGTGGCTAACTCGGTCCGAATGACCGTCGCCAAACCACCGCCAACCATATAAAAGATGAACGAAGTGACCAGATACTGGATACCAATCACCTTATGGTCAGTGCAAAAGGTAAAGTAATCCGTCCACTTGCGCTCGTTACCCAGCGGTGGGTCTGGCGGCATCGATTCTGGCTGTTTGATCAGTTCTGCTTGTGCCATAGATATGGAGCGGTAAGGAAAGCTTGTGTCGGCGTCAGTTGCGGGCTGAAGAGATGCTGCTGGCTATTCGGATTTCAAAATCATCCGAGCAGCGTATCGTGATTCAGAGAGAAGCCTTAGCGGGCAGATTCGGTATTAAAGGCCAGGTCGGTGTGGTGCAGGCCCGTGTGATGCGGACCCCGCGAACGGGTCGGCAACGAATCGGCGGGTAGAGCTCCACTGTAGTGAGCCAGATATTCGCTAACGGTCTCATCGACTGCGGCCTTAGCAATCGTGCTGGAATCCGTCGGCCCTTGAGCCACCCGGCTCTGGACCCAGGCGTCATAATCTTCTGGGGAATGGACAATCAGCTGTGTGCGCATACCGCCGTGGTACGGGCCACACAGCTCGGCACAGACGACCGGATAGGTGCCCTCGCGAGTGGCCTTGACCACAAGCGAGGTATCTGTGCCCGGAATCATATCCTGCTTGATGCGAAACTCAGGCAACCAGAACGCGTGCAGTACATCCTGCGCCTTGAGATTTAGCTTGACGAGTTTGCCCGCAGGAATATGCACCTCACCATCGACGATACCCGTGCTGGGGTAAGTCATGATAAAGGCGTACTGCATGGCCAGGACGTCAATGGTGACGTCAGGCATCATGTCCGCATCGCTAGGCGGCTCACCTAGTCCAGCGGCCCCTAACATTGGGTAGCTAGACGCCTCATCCCCACCACTCCCGTAGGCCAACTGAACGACGGGGTTCCCCCCATCTTTGCCCATGAGGTTGAGGCCGCCCATCTCGTTATAAATATCAAAACTGTAGATCGATAGCCCCAACACGATGATGGCGGGGATCGCGGTCCAAACAATTTCTAAGGGAATGTTGCCTTCCAGGTGTTGCCCGTCAGTCTCATCGCCTTCACGACGACGAAACCGGATAGCGGCATAGATCAGCGCCCCCTCAACAATGAGGAAAAGGCCGGTCCCAATCGTCATCATCACGTTGAACAGCGCGTCAATATCACCGGCTTCTTTAGACGCAGCAACAGGCAACAGGCCATGATTTTGGCCATACCACAGGCTAATTAGAGTAACGGCAATGCCGACGAGTAGGCTGACAACAGGACTGGGAATCTGCACGAGAACCTCTTACTGGGTCGATGGTTAGGCGGGTTTGGGGTGGCTTACAGCGATACACCGGGAGCAAGACTTGACAGACGCCAAACCTCTAACGAGATGTCTTCTCGAAAGAGAACAGGCGGTTTAAGCGCTGCAAATTTTTCACCTAATACGGTAACGCGGCTGTTGAAATGTGGGGGGGTATTTACACCCAAGAATTAGCGTTTACGGATTTTCTTCAGGATTGAAACCCCTGCTGTAGGGGAATTGCTAAGAAACTCTATACCTCTTTCCACGAAGGAAGAAAAATTATCTACAGTGTGGCTTGAAGCCGTTGCGTCTGTTGATATTTCCGAAAATTTTGTTCATCTTTTTCGCAACAGTTTGAAACAATCTCATTCTTCAAGATTTGTTTAAGCATTTATGGCCCATTCTTCCGCTTCTGCTAATCCTTCGCTCTCTGGGGCATCCGAGGCCCCGCTGGGCGCTGGCGCTCCACAGACTCAGCAATTCTTGGCCCAGCAGTTTATCCGTCGTTGGATTTGGAAAATGGCGGCCGCAACGCTAGCGCTCATGGCGGTCGGCAGTGCCACACGCGTCATGAACGCAGGTCTCGCCTGCCCCGACTGGCCCCTGTGTTATGGACAGCTCGTCCCCAGCCAGCAGATGAATTTACAGGTGTTTCTGGAGTGGTTTCACCGACTGGATGCATCCCTGATTGGCCTGATGGCCCTAGGGCTTGTGGGGCTAACGGTCTGGTTTCGCCAGCAGCTCGCCCGATGGGTGCCCTGGGCAGCGGTGGGCGTACTGGCACTGATTGTGGTGCAGGGCGTGTTGGGGGGGCTGACGGTGACGCAACTGTTGCGGTTTGACATTGTCACGGCTCACCTGGGCACAGCGCTGCTGTTTTTCTGTTCGCTACTGGCCATGGGGGTAGCCATGCTGCCTTACCAAGCCGTCGGTACCGCCGGATGGCTGCCCTGGCTCAGCGGTGGAGCAGCGGTGCTGGTTTACGGTCAGAGCCTACTTGGGGGGCTAGTCGCCTCTCGATGGGCAGCCCGCCAGTGTTTTGGTTTAGCGCAGCTCTGTCAGGTGATGACCAGTCATAAATGGGGTGCTGTCGTGCCGACCGGTGCGATCGCACTTCTGCTTTATTTCGTTTGGCGCACCCCTGCCCTTACGAGTCGACTGCGCAATCTGGCCAAAGCGGCGGGCCTACTGGTGGTCCTACAAATTCTTCTCGGCATTGCCACCCTGCGCCTGCACCTGCAAGTCGAGCCCCTCACCATCTCGCACCAAACCATCGGCGCCACACTGCTGGGCGTGCTGGTGGTCTTTACGGTGCTCGGAATTCGCGATCGCACAGCGCCCTAACCCCACCCTTAAGATATTTTTCCAAGGAGTTCTCTATGCAACCCACCACCTGGGATCAGCCCCAAAAACACCACGAAAATTTTGGGCAGGTTCTCCGCAGCTACCTCCAACTCACCAAACCCCGTATTATTCCACTGCTGCTCATCGAAACGGCCGGGAGTATGTGGGTGGCCGCACAGGGGCAGCTCAATATGCTGCTGTTACTGGTTACCCTACTGGGCGGTGCCCTAGCTGCGGCCTCAGCGCAGGTGATCAACTGCGTCTACGACCGCGACATTGACTATGACATGGAGCGCACCCGCCACCGGCCCTTACCCTCGGGTCGCATTCAGGTGCAGGATGCGCTAATTTTTGCTGCTGTGCTGGCGCTGGCCTCCTTTAGCCTCCTGACAGCCTTTGCCAACCTGCTCGCCGCAGGGCTGGCCATGCTGGGCATCGTGGTTTATATCGCCGTCTATACCCATTGGCTCAAGCGGTCTTCCCCGCAAAATATCGTCATTGGCGGTGCCGCCGGGGCGATCCCACCGATGGTGGGCTGGGCTGCCGTGACGGGCGAGCTGGGCTGGGCCGCCTGGATTTTCTTTGGCATTGTGTTTATCTGGACGCCGCCCCACTTTTGGGCACTGGCATTGCTGATTCAGGATGACTACGCTAAAGTCAACATCCCGATGCTGCCGGTGGTCGCGGGCGACGAGGAAACGGCAAACCAGATTTGGCTGTACACGCTCATTTTGGTGCCCCTGACGCTGCTGATGGTATGCCCGACGGAAGCCTGCGGTTGGGTATACGGTGCGATCGCAACCTACCTAGGCGTTATTTTTCTCCGCAAAGCCTACGCCCTGCGACAGTGTCCCAGCAATCGAGATCTGGCCAAGGACACGTTCAAATATTCCATTTTTTACATGATGCTCCTGTCCGCTGCGATGGTGGTGGATAGCCTACCAGTGGTGCGCCATGGGGTAACGGCAGTGACAAGCTACTTGGTAGCGCTGATTTAGGTCAATCCCGTAACCCTTGGCCACGTCCAGAACCGGAATTTTTCCGACAGGAAAACCATAGGTTTCAACCTAGTGCAGCGTCAAAGCTTAATTTTAGAGTTGAGACGAGTGCGTAGCACTTAGCGAATAGCGAATAGAAATGGGCCTTGTAATCCTTTGCTAGCTCAAGTTCTGTCACTGTTTCGCGATCTCGCTATTTCACTAATCGCTATTGCGCTGTTCCTCGCCAACCCTCATTTCTAGAGTTGCCACACCACTAGACGCGGTTTAGCGAAATGTAGAATATCCAAGCACCCTAAATCTTCCGTTCATGACTTCTGCTGTACTCATCGAAGGCTTACAGAAACGCTACGGCGATGTCGAGGCCGTCAAAGACGTCTCGCTCAAAATTGAGCCGGGCGAAATTTTTGGCCTGCTGGGTCCCAACGGTGCGGGTAAAACAACGACTATTCGTTGCCTCTGTACCCTGACCCTGCCAGACGCTGGCAATCTGGAAGTCATGGGCGTTTCAGTCTTGGACAATCCCCGTCAAGTGCGGCAACGGCTGGGTTACATTGCCCAGGAAGTGGCAATTGATAAGGTGCTGACGGGCCGAGAGCTACTAGAGCTGCAGGCGGCGATTTACCATCTGCCCTCGCGGCTGGCCAAGGCCCGCATCGACCAAATGCTGGGCCTACTAGAAATCAAAGACTACGCCAATAAAAAGTCAGGCACCTACTCGGGGGGCATTAAAAAACGCCTGGACTTAGCCATGGGGCTGCTACATCAGCCAGATGTACTGGTGTTGGACGAGCCCACCGTAGGGCTAGACATTGAAAGTCGGTCAGCCGTATGGCGCTTCTTACGGCAGCTCCGGGCAGATGGCACAACAATTTTGATTACCAGCCACTATCTTGAAGAGGTTGACGCATTGGCAGATCGAGTCGCCATTATCGATCAGGGTCAGGTGATCTCCAGCGGCACGCCGAGCGAACTCAAAGATCAAATCGGCGGAGATCGAATTACACTGCGCGTACGAGAGTTTACCCCAGACGATGAAGCTGAGAAGGCCAAGACATTATTGGAAAAGCTGCCCTCGGTGCAAGAGGTAATCGTCAACTCGGCCCAAGGGAACTCGCTGAACCTAGTGGTGACGTCGGATGCAGACGCGCTGATGACCGTGCAGCAGACACTGAAGGATGCGGGTCTGCCCACCTTTGGCATTGCCCAGTCACGCCCCAGCTTGGACGACGTGTACTTGGCCGCGACAGGGCGCACCATTATGGATGCGGAGGTGGCCGCGTCGAGTCAGCGAGATATGAAAGCGGAAACGAAGAAGCAGAATATGCGACGTTAAGCTCAACTTTTTTGCAAGTTGCCACAGAAGGAGAAATTACTCCACCACCTTCTAGAACTCGTAACTGTCCCGCCCATAGGTCCAGGTTACTCCCATCAGCGTCTTGGCTATCCGAGTCTCCTATTCGGTAACTTCTCCTAAGTTCGACGGGGCAATCAGCTGCAACAGGACAAAAATAACGATATAAATTGCCCCCAAGAACAAAGCAACGACTTTGAGACCGTAAGCCGTTATCGCAATGCCCAAGCCCAACAGCAACAGCAGCAAGAAAAGAACTGCAATCATCGGAAACTTTTCGCCAAACCGTTTGCCACCATACTTCACCCAAAACCACCCCAGCCGCACAGCTGCCCAAGCCAGCAGCGCTGTAATCGGCATTTCATTAACTGTTCTGATCATGTCGTAAAACAGTTTATCTGCGATATGTCGCTTTATCTTGCGAAACTCGAGCTGACCCGCATCATTGCGATACACCAAGCCACCATGCTCAAAGGCAAAATCATGCACAATAGACGCAATTAACATGACGCCCAATGGCCGTAAAACACCAAAACTCAGAAAGCTGACCAGCCAAGGAAAGGGGACTGATGCCCCATCCAGACGAGTTTCTGAGTTCCCAGGTGGAACTACCCCATTGGCATACCTCTCTGGTATAACAACTTTTGGAATAATGATAGTCCCACCTGTGTCGTGAGGATATCTGCTGCTAGGTGTTTTTATCTGTATTTCCCAATCACCCTCTAACTTAAAGTATCGCTTTGCACTAGCACCTCGTATCGACTCAAGCAGCCCGCCAATATTTGTTCTGAGCCTCACAGGAACCAGGCTGGGCCACGCCTTAAACGTAATATCAATAATTTCGTCGTAATGCATCGGCTTATCTTACTTGGCTTAGGACAAGGCCGCGTTATCGCACCCGCCGCGTAGGGCAGCGCTAGCGCGCAAGTGCTGGCAGGGTGGCCCGCGACCGCGCACAAACGGTGATCGCTATACATCAGCATACTGGCAGCAAGTTGTAAGCCGCTCGGGCCGTTAGGATAAATTCATCCAGCACCCCTCATCAAATTTGCTATGGCTTCAGAATTCACGACAGACGAATGGGAGAAAATCAACCGTACGCTGCTAACCAACCCTGATAAGTATGGATTTCCCAAACGGGTCTATGGGTCGGTTTTACTGGGGTCCTTTAACATTCGCAAGCTGGGCAAACGGTCCAGACGCTCGGTTAAGACCTGGCAGTTCTTAGCAAAAATCTGCAAACAGTTTGACCTGCTGTCTGTGCAGGAGATCATGGAAGACATGGAAGGGTTTGACTACCTGCACGCCATGATGGGAGACGATTTTCACGTTGTAGTTTCCGACACCACGGGGGCATTTCCAGGCGAAGCGGGGCTGGGTGAACGGCTGGGCTTCATCTACAACACCAAAGTTGTTGAACGGGGTGATGTGGTCTCGGATGTGTCCTTTGACCGGACGAAGTTGATCAAAACAATTATTGACAACTATGTCCAGTTGAGAGAAGAGCTCCTGCCCTACCTCGAATATCTCGACGAGCGAGAAGCATGGAAACAAAATCCAGCGGGCACCGAGCCTACCCCACCTAGAGTCAAAATTCCGGTATTTCTAACATTCATTCGTCAGCCCTTTTGCGTCAGCTTTAGACTAGTCGGTCACCCAGGCACAACGGCTTACCGCATTATGGCGGTGAATGCTCATTTATACTTTGGCAAATCTGTTACCGATCGGCGACAAGAGTTTGACGCATTGATGGAGTGGCTGCTGGGCCGGGTAAAAGACCGAGAGAAAG
>JBCBOC010000645.1:0-2950 GCA_039821475.1 Cyanobacteria bacterium J06632_22
AAGAAGAAGGCATCGGTAAGGATATCCCTGCATGGATGGGGTGCATTACAGGCTAGAGGATACGGTTTGAAAATGGGCCGTCTGCGCTAAAAGGTTTAAGAGTCGTCAAATTCTTATCTGACCCTCACAAATAATCTGGGTCGGCTTGCTAGTCTCTAGTGACGGCAAAACTTTAGTACGATTCCCGCAGCATGGCCTCCAGCAATACGGTGCGCACTACCCTTTCACGTCCCCGGCTAGAGCGCATTCATTTAGAAGTGACGAATGTCTGCAACTTCAAGTGCGAGTTTTGCCCCGATGCGATTATGGAGCGGAAGCGAGGGCACATGGCCTTGCCGCTGCTGACCCAAGCACTAGATGAGATCGCTGCCCAGAATCTCGCTAAGGTCGTGGCCTTTCATCTGATGGGGGAGCCGCTCATTTATCCCCACATTTTCGAGGCGATTGATCTGGCCCTAGCGCGGGACATAAATTTACACTTGACCACGAACGGCAGTACCTTCTCGCTGCGGCCAGAACAGATTGCTCAGCTCGTGGCTGCGGGCATTCCGAAGGTCACAATCTCTCTACAAACGCCGGATCCAGACACCTTTATTATTCGTGGCGCCCCGCCTATGCTTAAGCCCGACAAATACTTCGAGGGCATTACACAATACGTTCAGGCCAATCTCGCAGATCCACAGTCCACGACCCGCGTTCATTTAAAGTTTCTCGACACTACCCCGCACCCTTTCCTTGTGCCCCATAAACAAATGCATGTTGTTGAGGGTAAAGAACAGATGCGTCGAGAACTTACGACTTGGGCTCAACGCTTACTGGCAGCGTCTCCCGATCGCCCCACAGAAGCTGAGTTACAACAGAAAATAGACCGGCACAAGCCTGGCCGTTGGCAGGTGATTGAACTGACGCCTAAGCTGGCGTTAGAGACGTTTCCGCTGGATAGTTGGGGCAATGTGGAGAGTGACACTGTGGTGCCTGCCAGCTTTGGTTACTGCAACGGCACCACCGATCAGGCGGGTATTCTATACGACGGTACCGTTGTTCCCTGCTGTAAAGACTATGACGGTCAAATCCCTTTAGGCAACCTCAACCAGCATTCTCTGTCAGACATTTTGGACCAGCAGCAGCCGGCCTGTGGTCTACGGGAAGGATTTGACAGATTTAAAGTCACCCATCCGGTCTGTAAACGCTGCATGGGGGCAGATACCAAACAAAAAGCGCTGTTGCGGCAGGTGGGGTCCATTGCCTATTTCAAGGCGTATAACCCGGTGATGAAGCGATTGCAGCCGGGGTGGGGTGAAGTGTAGCGGTATCGGGAGGCCCCAAGGGGGAGTTGCCCCCTCTGTATGAGGATTCCTCCCAGGGGGCAAGCTGTCGTGCGTTCACTGTCCGTTTATAGTGCTCTAACGGCTGTCAGCACTGCGTCTGGTTCAGCGCGTTGGGTGTAGTCTGCGTCCGCAAAGGCAAATCGAATTTTGCCGTCTTGATCAATGACGTAGGTGGCAGGCATGGGAAGCTCGTAGCTTGGGTCGCCGTTGCTGCCCGTGATATCAATGCCGAATTTCTCATAGATCGGTCGCAGGGTTGGATCTAGGGTGAAGACCAGGCCATAGTCCTTCGCAACGCCATTGCCCACATCGCTGAGGACGGCAAACTCTAGGTCGTGCTTTTCTGTCACGCTGAGGGAGTGATCGGGTAGTTCTGGTGAGATGGCCACGAGCTGGGCGCCAGCGCTGGTAAAGTCCGGTAGCATCTGCTGAAAGGCGCGCAATTCTAAATTGCAGTAGGGGCACCACTCACCTCGATAGAAGTTGATCACGACCGGACCCTGCTGGAGTAGGTCGCTCAGGCGAACAGTTGTGCCCACGGCGTTGGGCAGCGCAAAATCAGGGGCTGTGTCGCCGACGGTGAGGGCGTTGCTGGCTATGCCTGTTGCGGCTAATGCCGCTGTCGCGGTCTTCATGACGTCTTGCGTAGCCTGGTCTACTGTTTCGCGGAAGCTTGCCCGATAGGCTTGAATGTGATCCGTGAGAGTTTGGGTTTGGGGGTGCATGGGGATTCTCCAAGGGGGGCATTTGCCCCTTTGTTCCGAATTTTAGAACTAAATTCTAGAACTAATGTCCCGGTGCAGGCTGAGTTGTTGCTGAGAATTAGGTAAGGGGTGCTGTGGAAATTCCGCTCATTGACTTTGAGATGTTTGCTGGTGGCGATGCGTTAACACAGCGCGATATTGCGCGTCAGATCCGCCAGGCCTGTGAGGCGGTGGGCTTTTTTTATCTCAGGGGGCATGGCATTACCCAGGCGCTGCAGCGGGAGGTGTGGGCACAGTCGCACTGGTTCTTTGACCAGCCATCATCGGCTAAGTTGAGGCTCACTCGCTCGTCAGAGACCAACTGTGGCTACGTCGGTTTTCAGCAAGAACGATTAGACCCCAGTCAGCCTTGGGATTTGAAGGAAGCCCTGAATGTGGGCCTACAGTCATTGTGGCCAGCGGATCAGCCGGACTTCAAGGCAGCTATCTCTCGGGTTTACGCGCATTGTACGCAGCAGGTGGCACCCCAGGTTCTCAAGGCGTTTGCGATCGCACTCGACCTACCCCCCGGCTACTTTGACGACAAGCACGGCGACAACTACTTTCTACGACTGTTGCACTATCCACCGGTCAACCACCCCCTCGCGGACGGTCAATTACGGGCGGGTGCCCACACCGACTATGGCAGCATTACCCTCCTACTGCAGGACGAGGTGGGGGGCCTAGAAGTGCAAACCCGTGATGGTAGATGGATCCCCGCGCCACCGCTACCGGATACGGTGGTGGTGAATGTGGGAGATGCCATGCAGCGGTGGACGAACGATCGCCTCCGTTCAACGCTGCATCGGGTCAATCCTCGTGCAGGGGCGCAGCAGCATCGCTATGCTGTGGCCCTCTTTTGTGATCCTAATCCGGAGG
>JBCBOC010000578.1:0-3317 GCA_039821475.1 Cyanobacteria bacterium J06632_22
GTCGCAGGCTGGCGAGCCGCCTGTAAGAACGTTACATCGACGCTCAGCAGACGGAGATGGCGATTCATCTCTGTAAAGATGGGGGTTTGGGCGGGCAGCGCTGGGGCCAGGGGTAACAGCTGGGATCGAAAGTCGGCCTGGAGTTGGGCCACTGTACCTGCAATGGGTTGCTCCTGGGCTAAATCGGCCTGCACCTGTTGCAGGCGCTGTTCAAATGCGGTGGCTGTGGATAAAGGGCCTGCTTCAACGGGCGGACTGGCGGTCACATCGGATGACGATTCTGATGACGGTGAAGTTGGGTCCGACATAAAACAAAAACGCCTGCCATAGAACAAAACAACTAATGCGAGAGACACTCAAGGTCCAGCGATCAAGATTTATCGAGTTTCTATCTAAAGATGGACATCGCGTTTTTCTGAGTTTTGTCTATCATAAATAAATCTAGATACGTCAAGCGTCCATTGAGCGCTCACTCAACGCCCACTCAACATACAAGGGCACCAGCCCCCTCTCGCTGCCCCAGTCTGGCTTGCCCCTGCCTGTTACACCTGCTCTGGCTACCGCTTTCTTGACCAGTCTAGACATTTGGCAGACCGCCCCCGCGCATATAGAATTGTAGGAATTTATACCCCACTGAGTTCCTTCACCGAATTTTCCCCCATCAAAGCAAACTGGAAGCGTGGTTAGTACGCTTCTAAGTTCATAGCAATTTTGCGATCGCACAATCGTGTCATCGCGCCATAAAAATTTCAGTTTGACAATTCCGAAGCCCCACCGCCGCCCCGCCACTCCCGCGCTGGCCATCGTCATTTCAACTGTTGACACACCCTCGACCTGCTATGGATGCCACTGTTTCTACCCTGCCTCAAGACTGTACATTGCCAACGTGGCTGTCAGCCTGCCTTTTAGAACGCTGCTGCGAGGCGACAGCGCCGGTCGGGCCGTCTGCATCCCCGCACCTCAGAGACACCCCGGCCCTATCCCCTGCCGATACTCAGTTGGTGTGTCGGGCCTTTGAGTTTGCCTATCAGCTGCATAAGGGGCAGCGTCGGGCGTCTGGGGATCCTTACATTGACCATCCCGTGGCCGTGGCCGAAATCCTGCGGGAGCTAGGTGGCGATAGCGCCATGATTGCAGCGGGCTTTCTCCATGACGTGGTCGAAGACACTGACGTGACTGCCGACGAAATTGAATCCAACTTCGGTCCGGAGGTTCGTCAACTGGTGGAGGGGGTGACCAAACTTTCCAAGTACAACTTCCACAGCAAAACTGAGCGTCAGGCCGAAAACTTTCGCCGCATGTTCCTGGCGATGGCCCAGGACATTCGCGTCATTGTGGTCAAGCTAGCCGATCGGCTTCATAACATGCGCACGCTGCAACATTTACCCGCCGAAAAGCAGCGCCGTATCGCCCGCGAGACCATGGACATTTTTGCCCCGCTGGCAAATCGCCTGGGTATTGGTCATCTCAAATGGGAGTTAGAAGACCTCTCGTTTAAGTATTTAGAGCCGGACGCTTACCGCGAGATTCAAGGTCAAATCTCAGAGAAGCGCGCTGCCCGAGAAAACCGCCTCAAGCAGATTGCTGAAACCTTAAGAGAAAATCTAGAAGAAACTGGTATTCGCTGTATCGAAGTGAGCAGCCGCCCCAAGCACTTATATAGTATTTGCCGCAAAATGCGGCGACAGCAAAAAGACTTCCATCAAATTTACGACATCGCTGCCATTCGTCTGATTCTCAACAGCAAGGACGAATGTTATCGTGCCCTGGCCATCGTTCATGACCGCTTCCGCCCCATTCCCGGTCGCTTTAAGGACTATATCGGTCTGCCCAAGGCCAACCGCTATCAGTCGTTGCACACCACGGTGATTGGCAACCACGGCCGCCCCATCGAAGTGCAAATCCGCACCTTGGAAATGCATCAGATCGCCGAGTACGGCATTGCCGCCCACTGGAAATATAAAGAATCGGGTAGCGTCACAGTCTCCACCGACGATGAGAAATTTACCTGGCTGCGGCAGCTCCTAGAGTGGCAAAAAGACCTAGAAGATGCCCAGGAATATCTCAGCGATGTTAAAGATAATCTCTTTGATGAAGAGGTCTATGTCTTTACCCCTAAGGGAGATGTCCTATCTTTGGGGCGGGGCGCGACGCCGGTAGACTTTGCCTATCGCATTCATACGGAAGTGGGCAATCACTGTGCTGGGGCTCGGGTCAACGGTCGCATGGTCACCCTCGATACCGAACTGGCCAACGGTGACATTGTTGAAGTGCTCACCCAGAAGAATGGCCACCCTAGCCTAGACTGGCTCAATTTTGTTGTTTCGGCTGGGGCTCGCAATCGTATTCGCCAGTGGTACAAGCGCTGTCACCACGACGAGAATATGGCTCGTGGCCGGGAAATGTTAGAGCGCGTCATGGGCCGCGAAGGGCTAGAGGCGCTGCTTAAGTCTGCCCCCGCCCAGGAGGTTGCCCAGCGCTGTAACTATGCCTGTGTGGACGATCTACTGGCAGCCCTAGGTTATGGTGAGGTCACCCTGAACCTAGTGGTCAATCGTCTTCAAGAAACCGTTAAAGAACAGCAGCCCGTCGAAGCCGAAACCAATGCAGCCATTAGCGCTCGTGTCAGCGAAGGCAAAACGCAGTCCGTTGCCCGAGGCCTTAACAGTCGCGCCACCACCAAAGACAAAGGCTGCCCCATCTCTGGCATTGAAGGGCTGGTTCACCACATTGCGGGCTGCTGTAATCCGCTACCGGGCGAACCCATTATCGGCATTGTCTCCCTTGGCAGTCGGGGGATTGCGGTGCACCGCCAGGGCTGTCCCAACGTAGAGAGTATTCCAGGGGATCGGTTGCTGCCGATTAGCTGGAAGTCACCGGAGGTGACCCCTGGCAAGCCCAACACCTACCCGGTGGTGGTTAAACTGGAAGTGATCGATCGAGTGGGTGTGCTTAAGGACATTTTGGGCCATCTGTCAGACCTCAAAATCAACGTTCATTTGGCCACAGTCAAAACTTTTCCTGGCCAGATTGCCCAAATTGACCTGGGTCTAGATGTCAAAGATCACGCCCAGCTCGACCATACCTTTAGCCAGTTTCGCAAGATGACGGATGTCCTCAAGGTGAAACGAGTGACCACCGTTGGTGGCTAAGCTCTTTTATAAAAGGGGCGCTTAACGACCTTGGCCTCAAAGGGGCGGTTGCGAATATCAACAGTGACGGTCTGTCCAACCTTGGCTAGCGCCACGGGCACGTAGGCTAGCGCCACGGGGTAGCCCAGGGTAGGGGAGAGGGTGCCGCTGGTGACCACGCCAATA
>JBCBOC010000409.1:0-4508 GCA_039821475.1 Cyanobacteria bacterium J06632_22
ATTCAGCATCAGGCCGATCCATCGGATCGTCAAAGTGCGATCGCACCTTCTCCCGAGCGTTCTCTTCCCTCAGCTGCGGATCAGCCCCTACAGCGACACCCAGACTCCGCCACGGCACCACCGGCTTCCCTTATCCCAGGAACAGAACAGCCGTTAACCGCCCCGCCGCCTCAGCACCCGACACAACAGCCCGCTTCAGCCGAACATCACGAAACCCAAACGATTCAGCGGGCCGCTACTTCCGCGACACCGCAGAGCTCCACAGACGAGTCACAACCCTCCAGGTCATCGGCAGCACCTGACTCGGACAGTGCCAGCCCAGGCAACGCCCCCAAACCGACCACCGCCGATCGGCCCTCCCCTCCCGCCATAGCCCCCACATCGCCGCTACAGCCGCCCACAGCGGACACACCCACAGCATCGCCGGTGACAAACCGCATTGCGCGCGCACTCGAATCGACGGACAGCGCGAAGCCATTACCGGACCCTGAACTGGATTCATCTCCAACAACGGCCCATAGTTCAACTCAGGCACAGCCCTTAGACACCACGATTCGCCGCAAAGGGGACGATGCGACATCCCTTGACGACGAGGGTCGCCCTCAACTGTCTCCCCCACCAACCCTTTCAGCGAGAGACCCGTCCGATACCCCTGAGACCGCTCGCCGCCCACTCGACTCACCAACCGTCCCGGAGCACATCCAACGCCAAGGATTAGGCCAAGGTTCAGGACGGCTACCCGCGGTGACAAAGCCAGAGAACCAGCCCCAGACCCTCCAGCCCTTGGGCGTCTTGCGAGCGCTCCCGCCATTATCAGACGCCACCCCCCGGAAAACCGAGAATCTTCAGCGCTCAGCTGAAAAAGAAGGCACTCCAAGCTCACCCCTAGCGGGCCAACCACCGGCTGTGCCAGGTCAATGGTCAAACCTCGCCTCACTTGTAGCCCAGCTAGGGGGGACTCCGGCAGCGGGCAACGGTGCCCTGCAGCGTCAACGCACTGATGGTAAGCCATCACCAACACCCACTCCGCAAGATTCCGATCGGGTCAACATTCAGCGTCAGGCCAACGCCGCATCCGCCCCAGCACCCCAGCAATGGTCGAACCTGCAAGACCTGGTCATGCGACTCCAGGATGACGATACTGCCGCCAAATCGACTCCAGCGTCCAGCGCTAACCCACCCTTTGCTAAGTCACAGACAGAACCTCAGGCCGGTTCACGACAGGCGGCTCAGCCCAACGCCAAACCCAACACCCAGCCATCACCTGACCCTGCTGCATCGACCCCATCGGCTTCGCCCATCGCAGACAAGCCCAAACCAGTCATCGTGGACAACCCACCCGCAGTCACGATTCGCCGCCAGACAACCTCATCTCAGCCGGTCGTCGTACAAGCCTGCTGCGATCCTGTTTCGGCAACGTCTTCTGACAGCGATAAGGCCAACGACACCCCCGACGACGTCAAGGACTATAGTCGCTATCTGGAGCTCCTCGCGCAGGAAGTTTATAGCCTCCTGCGACAGCGTCTATCACTAGAACAGGAACGGCGCGGTCCACGATATCCGCGATAGCGCGCATATCCCGTTCTTCCCCCAACGACTGAACCGAACGACTCACCCGAACGACTCACCCGAACCCAAAGATCATGACCACACTTGTCAAAGCGAAACTCCTAGCCCAGGGCGGTGGCAACAACATTGAATTTATGTTTAACCCCACCGAGTTGAGCTTTAGCCGTAGCATGCAACTCAACTCCTGCGATGGTGCCCGTACCGATGATGGGTTACCCAAGGTTAGTTTTGGCTCGCCAGAGGCCTACAGCCTGACCCTTAGCGGTCTGATCTTCGATACCTATGAATCCGGCGAGAACGTCATCGAGAAACACATTGATAAATTTCGCGAGGCGGTGGAATTTTTGGATGGGAAAGAGCGCCCCCCCATGTACATTTTTGCCTGGGGCACCCAGCAGTACATCCGCTGTTTTGTCCAATCGCTGACCTACAAGCTGACCATGTTTCTGCCGGATGGCACCCCCGTTCGCGCCAGCGTAGACGTGACCTTGCAAGAGATTGGTGAAACTAGCAGCTCAGGCAACACGGGCACGCCGTCTAGAAACTAGGCTAGCCGAGGTGAACCCACCGAGATCTGTAATTTCCCGTATGCGGTCTGTCTCGCGGCTCGCTTAAAATCAAGTTTTATTTGTGAGACGATTCACGGCTCACTAGCTGCATGTCATCAGAAAAGTTTGTTGCCAAGCCAACGCTTAAGATCGACGGGACCGACTACAGCACCAAGGCGGTGATGGAAGACATCATCCAAATCGTTGTAGAGGAAAGTCTGCATCTGCCAGGGATGTTTACCTTGGTCATTCGCAACGACTATTTTGGTGGCTCCGAAGATCATGAAGTCTGGGAGCACGAAAAGCTATTTTCCATTGGCAAGGCTATTGAGATTGGCTTTTCGGCCAGTACAACCGATGACGAAGACTTTGACGATGAGAATAAAGGCACCGTCATCAAAGGTGAGATCACGGCCATAGAAACCCACTTCACCAGTCAGTCCCAAGCTCCGATCATCGTTCGGGGCTATGATGAATCTCACCGACTCCATCGGGGGCGCTTCAGTCGCTCTTTCCAAAACAAGAAAGACTCCGACATCGTCAAAACCATCGCCTCTGAAGCGGGTATCACTGTCGGCACCGTAGACACCAGCGGCGGGCCCTATGGCTATGGTGACATTGGTGGTTCCAGCGGTTACGTTTTTCAGCAGAATCAAACCAATATGGAGTTTTTGCGCGAACGGGCTGCTCGTCACGGGTTTGAACTGTTCCTGCAGGATAGCAAGCTTTACTTTCGTAAACCTAGCAGCGCCACAACCTTAAATTTAGAATGGCTACGCGATATCCACAGCTTTCGAGTTCGCGTGAGCAGCGCAGAGCAGGTTAGCAGCGTAGAAGTTCGCGGTTGGGACTATAGCAAAAAACAGGTTATTTCCGAGAAGATTACTAGCAACACCAAGGTCTTGACTGAGACCGACCATGGAGAAGGGAAATCTACCGCGAGCAGCTTTAAACCATCATCACCGTCACTGATCTTAGTCGACCAGCCCATCTCTCAATCCACTGAAGCTAAGGCCATTGCCCAGGCCTTGTTTGATGAACTGGGGGGAGAGTTTGCCCAGGCCGACGCCCGAGGTGAGGGGAATCCCAAACTTCGTCCAGGTCGAATTGTCAAGCTGAGTGGTATGGGCAAGTACAGCGGCAGCTACTATGTCACTGAGACCCGTCACCTTTACCACGAGCGTATTTATACAACAGAATTTAGCGTGCGGGGATTGCGGGGCGGAGATCTGCTACAGACCCTACAAACCGCCAGCACTCTTCAGCCTGGTCAGACGCTGATGGCCGGCATCGTTGCCGATAACAAAGATCCGAAAGGATGGGGTCGTATTCGTGTAAAGCTTCCCGCGCTAACAGAAGATCACATGAGTAACTGGGCCCGCATCGTAACGGTGGGCGCTGGTAAAACCCGGGGCGTGGACTGGATTCCAGAGGTCAACGACGAAGTCCTAGTGGGCTTTGAGCATGGCGATATTCACCGTCCTTATATTATTGGCGGGGTGTGGAACGGCACAGATACGCCCCCAGAAAAAACAGATGATTCTATTGTGGATGGCAAAGTTCGCCTCAAAACCATTAAAACCCGTGAAGGTCATACCATTCAGTTTGTGGAAGAAGATAAGGGCGATAGTAAAAAAGGTATATATTTAACCACGGCGGATGGCCAACAGCTCAACTTCAACGATACAGATAAATACATTGAGCTGAAAAATAAAGACGGCCACCAGATTATGGTGGATGAAAAGAACAAAAAGTTTGAGATAAAAACTAAAATCAGCCAGAAAATCACCCTGGACGACAATGGAAAGAAAATTGATATTGTCTCTTCGGGTGATTTAAGCCTCAAGTCTGGAAGCAACGGCAAAAGCAACAAAATTTCCCTTGATGGGAGCGACGTTGCTCTCACCGGTGCATCCAATATTACGCTCAAAGTTGGCAGCAACAAAATTGTGATCAGCACCTCTGGCATCACGATTTCTGGGACCCAAGTCAGCATCAAGGGGACTGGCAGTGCCAAGTTGGAGGGGGCTACGGTAGACGTAAAGGGAACCGGGACCGTCAACGTTCAGGCCAGTGGAATGACTAAGGTCGCTGGGAGTATTCTAAAATTGAACTAAAGCAATTGAATTTCAGATCGCATTGACCCCGAATCTCCAGAATTGTTGCCCATAATTGCACGTAACATGCTCGTTCTACGAATGCCCAAGGGCGTCATTTGGAGACGCACACATATAGCGCTCGCCACGTTGCTTCTAAGAAAATGGCCCAATAGGCGTATTTTCTTCCAGGGTTAACCCAGCGCACCGTGTTGGGCCAAGCGCTTAGGACAGTTCTGGTTGTGAAACCCTTGGTATGATCGCCCAGTGGCCCGCAACCGCGCACAAACGTTTG
>JBCBOC010000761.1:0-2225 GCA_039821475.1 Cyanobacteria bacterium J06632_22
AGAACCAACATTTAATTTATTTTTGGGCAGCGCTATGCAATCTGGCTGGCGGGTTGGCACCCTGTTTGGGATCCCCCTTTTTATCGATACCTCTTGGTTCTTCATCCTGCTGTTGATGACCTTCTTCTACAGCACAGACTTATCGCGGTTTGGTCTACCGGGGACGACCGCTTGGGTCGTCGGCCTGGCCATGGCGCTGCTGCTGTTTAGCTCGGTGCTACTGCACGAGCTTGGGCACAGCCTTGTCGCCCGTCAGCAGGGCATCGATGTGCGCTCAATTACGCTGTTTTTGTTCGGCGGCATGGCCTCCATCGACAAGGAATCCAACACGCCAGGGCAGGCCTTTCAAGTTGCGATCGCAGGCCCGCTCGTGAGCTTCAGCCTGTTTATTGTGCTAACGCTTGCCGCACAGCTACTGGCCCTGCCGCCCCTCGCGGCCTTTATGCTAGGCTCCATTGCCCAGCTCAATCTAGTACTGACCCTGTTCAACCTCATCCCTGGACTCCCGTTAGACGGCGGCCAGATTCTCAAAGCTGCCGTTTGGAAGTTTACGGGTAGCCGTACTCAAGGGGTCCGCTGGGCTGCGAATACCGGCCAAATCATTGGCTGGGTCGCCATCGCCTTAGGTGTCCTGGCCTATCTGGTGGCCCAACGGCTAGATTTACTCTGGATCGCTTTAATCGGCTGGTTCGCCGTTCGCAATGCGGGCTCCTACCGACGTGTCACCGATCTGCAAGAAGGTCTCAGTCAACTCAGCGCCGCCGATGCCATGACCCGTGAGTTTAAGGTCATTGATGCCGACATGACGCTGCGGGAGTTTGCTGACAACCAGCTCTTACAAACCGGGCAGCCGCCGATGTATTTTGCGGCATCAGACGGTCGCTATCGGGGTCTGGTATCGGTCGATGACCTGCGCGATGTGGAACGGAGCCAGTGGGACAGCACCACCCTGGCCGCAGTCGCCCACCCCCTGCTAGACATTCCCCACGTCAAGGAAGACACCCCCTTAACAGCCGTGATTAACCAGCTCGAAACAGACCAGCAGCGGCGGATCGTCGTGCTCACACCGGCCGATGCGATCGCAGGGGTGATTGACCGGGGAGATATTGTCCGATCCCTCGTCAAGCAGGTTAACTTACCCGTCTCAGAGGCCCTGATACAGCGCATTAAAGAGGACGGGGCCTATCCACCCGGACTGCAGCTGGTTGCCTTAGCAAAGTCAGCAGACTGATATTGCTTCGTCGCGTTGTTTCTGACACCGAGCCCAATGCCCCATAACTGCGCACAAACGGTTGTGACCGCTGCGGGGCATCGGGCTCCAAGATTAGGCACGTGGACGCCAAATCGATCCTGCGCAGCCTGGCTAGGACTATATATTGGGGACCCGCAGCGCAGTCGAATGCTTTGATCACCCCCTCGACTGCCATAGCGTCAAGGCATCGCCATCGCTTTTGCTTGCTCAATTTCTTCAGGGCTCAGCGGTTGCGTAAAAAATACTGTATTGAAATGAGCTGAGGCAGCGGCCACTAACGCTGCAATAATTTGCTGATGCTGTTGGTCCATGGAGAGAGACCGCAGCGACGGCGGCAACACCACAGGCTTGACGGTTTCCTGAAAAACTTGCTGAAACAGGGCCGGGTCTGGGTTAAGGCGTATTGAACCATGCTGAAGCACGCAGTTGAGATCGCACCGTTGGGCACTGCCAATCAGTTTGACGCCATCGGACGTCACCAGGTCGGCGGCCGTAGCTGTGGCAAAGCAGTTCGGTGTCTGCCCATACCCCCGCTGCGCCTGACCATAGGTTAGCGTCACGCCAAGCTGCCGCCATCCCGCGATCAAAAATTTGCAAAGGTGCTCGTACCCCTGACGTCGACTGCCACTCAGCCCCGAGGTCACGAGCATATAGGTCAAGTCCCCCTGATGCAGCACGGCTCGACCACCCGTGGGGCGGCGAACACAATCAACCGCCGCCCCACGCCATTGGAGTTGATGCCACCGATCTGGATAGCGGCGCTGATGATATCCCAAGGACAAAGCCACAGGAGACCATCGATAGAACCGCAACGTGGGCGGACAGTGCCCTGCACAATGCTGCTTGAACAGCCAGGCATCAACAGCCATTTGCAGCTGACCATCAGCTGTCATGCAAGGAATGAGCCGCCATGGTTGCGACAACGTATCATCCACCACCCGTCATCTGCTTCATTATCCCTTAGCGGACATCG
>JBCBOC010000469.1:0-4021 GCA_039821475.1 Cyanobacteria bacterium J06632_22
CAGGCACGCGGGCTGATAGGTCCCCGGCGGCAAACTCTTGGGTAATGGAGCGCATGTGGGTCAGGGGGCGGACAATGCGTCGCGACAGAATGTAGCTAATCCCGCCTGCCGCTGCGCCGCCCAGCACAATCGACCACAGCATGCCCCTGGCCCAGGCATCTTCGAAGCCTTCCATGAGCTGGCCCCGCATTTGCTGGATGCGGATGTTGCGGCCTTCGAGCTGTTTGAGGGTGATGACAAAGTAGCGCGGTGTCGATAAACGACTGACGCCTGCCAAAGCCAAAATGGCCACGCCCATCACCACCAGGTGAGACATAAACAAGCGGGTGCGCAGGGGGAAGCAGGGGTTGCGTCGGCTAAGGCGGCTGGCAGTCCGTTGGCCGGCGCTGTTGGGTGGCGACTGGCGAGCAGCCGGGGTGCCAAGAGGGGGCTGGGGACCTGCGGATGGGTGGGTGGCATTGTCTGCCACGCTGTCTGACCCACGGTCTGTCCCATGATCTGATCCACGGCCTGACGCACTATCTGACGCACTAGTCTTCAAAACGGTAGCCGACCCCCACAACGGTTTTGACATAGGTCGGCTGGGCCGAATCCGGCTCGACTTTTTTGCGCAGTCGGGCAATGTGAGCATCCACCACGCGCTCATCGCCAAAGAAGTCGCTGCCCCAGAGCTTCTCGATCAGCTGGGCGCGATTCCAAACCCGTCCGGGGTAGCTCATAAAGGTTGCCAGCAGGTCAAACTCCAGGGGCGTTAGCTCAAGACTTTTGGGTTCGCCCCCTTCCGTATGGTGGGCCGTCCGCTGATCGAGATCAACAGTAAAATGGGCGGTCTGGTAGGTTTTGCTGGTCTGCTGTTCACCTCTGAGGCTGCGTCTTAGCAAAGCCCGGACCCGCGCCACCAGCTCCCGAGGGCTAAAGGGTTTGACCATGTAGTCGTCGGCCCCGGTCGAGAGGCCAATAATGCGGTCAATTTCTTCGCCCTTGGCGGTGAGCATCAAAATGTAAGGGTCCTTAACACCGGACTGCTGCCGAATGCGGGTACAGACTTCTAACCCATCTAATTTGGGCAGCATCAGGTCGAGAATAATCAGATCCGGGGTGAAGGTCTTGAAAGTGTCGAGGGCGGTGATACCATCGCGGCAGATCTGGCAGTTAAAGTTTTCATTTTGCAGGTAGAGCTGTATGAGTTCGGCAATATCTGCCTCGTCTTCCACAATCATGATGTTCATGTTGGCTCTCCCTGTTGTTGCGATCGCACCCGCCCAGTTCTCCATAACACACAATACTTAACTCGCCTCGCGCCTTATTCACCCGATATCAAGCTTTAATTTTTTAGCGCCGGGGCGGTTAGCGCCAGTCTAGGCGATTTCTCCCCGCCCCTGCACTGCCCAATCTGCATCTACTCTCACGACCCTGCCTCGAGGACTCACGCCATGAAACCGTCACTCTCTGCCCCGACGCTGACCGACTTTGCTGCAGCGATCGCAGCGGAGTTCAACCGTTCTGCGGAACTACCCGAGCCGGTCAACATTAAGTGTGCCGTCAACCGAGGCAAGCTGATGGTGCTGGCTCAGCACACCCTGAGTGAGACGTTTCCCGCCCGCCCAACCTTTAGTCAACTCGAACAGCAGGTCCGTCAGCAGTTAGCGACCCTGGGCCTGCCTGAAACCGTGGCTCCGCAGATCGAGCCTGAGCAACTGCCAATTCAGCTGTACTTGAAGCAGGCGAGCCAGCCTAAGCCCTACGCGGCCCATCGCTTTATTTGGCATATGAGTGACGCGGCGGGGGACCTGTTTCGTGCTGAGACTCCGGCGAACGCGGGTTTAGGCGAATTGCGCCCAGACGAAACGGTAGCCGTATCCCCTTCGGCGGCTGTTCCCCTGACACCGGCGGCGGCTGTATCTATAGATTTGGTCACCGATGATGTGGCGGCCGCGACTGAACTGGATGCTACTGTTCTGCCTGCAGATATTGATACGGCGGGCGACTCCCCTCTGACCCACCCCGACAGTCAGGACCACCGTGAACCGGTGCCGATTCCCACAATTGAGAGTACGGTGACCTATCCAGAGGACACCAGTACCATTGCGCTGAACAGCGATGGTGTGCCGATGACGGATAGTGTGAACGGTACTGATGTCGATGAAGATGCCGATGACACCGTGCGCTTGTCGCAGAGCGAGTCTGAGAATACCCTATCTGACGCGGCCGCACCTGCGACACCTGTTCTGCCGGCTATGGGCCGTTCCACCGAGGCCCTGCCGACTAAGCACGGTGAAGACGATGTGCCTGAGGAGGAGATGATCTTTTTGCCCGACGAGGTGGAAGATGATGCGGCCAATCGGCCCGAGTCGGTGCCGATGTGGGATGGGACCTTTCGGGCAGAAGACCTGTACGACCGCTCGGAGGTTGACCCAGCGGTTGCGACTGTCGATGATGACGAGGTGTTGACCCAGACCCCCATGCGCCGGCAGCCTAAGTCGCGACTGTGGGCGGCGGGGCTGCTGTCGGCGGCAGTGGTTGGTACCGGGGTGTATATGCTGAGTCGACCCTGTGTGTTGGGACGTTGCGATCGCATTCCCCGTGCCGAATCCCTCGGGGATGCGGCCCTAGTGGAGCTAGCCGATAATCCCAGTCCTCAAACTGTCAAAGATATGCAGCAGCAGCTGAGTGAGGCGGTCGATTTACTGCGGCCCATCCCAGTTTGGTCGTTTCAGCACGGACGGGCTCAAACGGCCCTGCAAAACTACCAGCGCCAGCTTGACGATTTAGATAGCGTCATTGCGGCCCAGCAGGATGCCACCGCGGCGGCCGAGGCCAGCCAGTCGCCACCTCACCCGGTCTCCCACTGGCAGGCTGTGGCTACCCAATGGGAAACGGCCATTGCTCGTCTACAAACAATTCCACCGGAAAGCCCGATTTACAACGAGATAGTCGCCCCTAAGCTAGAGGAGTACCAGGGCAACCTGGCGACCATTCAAGGTCGTATTGATGCCGAGCTCAATGCTGACACTGCGGTTAACCAAGCCACGCAGTCGGGGTCCCTGGCTACCCAGCAAACGGAGATTGCCACCAATCTGGAAACTTGGGAGACCGCCTTAGCTTCTTGGGAAACCGCCGTTAGTCAGCTCAAGCAAATTCCCCGCGGGACCCTGGCCTACGGTGAGGCCCAAAAGCTGCTTCCCGAGTACGAAAGCGAGCTTAGCCAGGTTCGCACCCGCACCAGAGGAGAGCGCATTGCCGAGCAGTTCTACACTGAAGCTGCGGGGTATGCCACTGAGGCGCGCGAGTACGAAACCCAAAACCAGTGGACCCTGGCGATGATACATTGGCGCGACGCCATTACCCAGGCTGAGGGTGTCCCAGAGGGGACCGCCCGCTATACCGAAACCCAGGATCTGCTAAAGACCTATCGCCCTGCCCTGAGTCAAGCTCAGGAAAACCTGCGCCAGGCTCAGCGCTACCAAAAGGCCGAGGCCGACTTTGTCAAAGCCTGCGGCAGCGGCAGCCAGCTCTGTAGCTATACCCTACGCAATGGTAAGGTAATCATTCGCCTGGCCGAAGGCTACGACGATCTGATTGAACTGTCGATTACGCCTCCGGACCAACGCGCCACCGCTGCGGCCAACACCAGTCTCACGGCTCGTGCGAACCAGCTCTTTAATGATCTGACCAACATTGGCAAGCGCACTCAAATTCCCATCGAGCTTCAGGACAGTAACGGCGCATTTATTGCTCGGTTTAAGCCGGAGCTGAATGGATACGTGAAGCATTAGGGGCTCCGCAACGCAGTTGAAGCGGGTCCAATTCAGCCCGCCTCAGGAGAAAGCTAAACTTTTGAAGCTATAGCTACCGCCACTTTGCTTCTAAGAAAATGGCCCAATAGGCGTATTTTCTTCCAGGGTTAACCCAGCGCACCGTGTTGGGCCAAGCGCTTAAGACATCTCTGGCGCTCAAGTACTGAGTATGGTCGCCAAGTGGCTGCTGTCGCGCATAAACCTTTATGGGGTGCCCTCTTTTA
>JBCBOC010000118.1:0-8249 GCA_039821475.1 Cyanobacteria bacterium J06632_22
CTTCTGTGGCAGATCGCTAAGTAATGTCTTCTCGATCAAACGCGCTTCGAGTCTATGTCATTTCGCGGCTACTGCCACAGAAGGAACTGCTGATTCGGCTCGACCTGTACCCCGTCGACGCCATCAACGGAGAAAACATAGTCTTTGTTTTGCCACAGCGGCACATAGGGTACGTCTTCTGCTGTAACCGTTTGCAGCTCTTTGAAAAGCTCACTGCGGGCGGCGGGATCGGCTTCTGCACTTTGTTTATCTAGCAGCTCATTCGCCTTTTCGCTGTAGTAAAACGCGCCAGTACTCTGGGCTGCGCCCTCTTCGCAGAGGCCATCGCCTGAGGGCTTGGCGCAGCTAAAGAAGGGCAGAGCAAAGTTTTCGGGGTCGAAGTAGTCAGGGTACCAGTTGTCCAGCATGGCGGTGTAGGCCCCTTGGCGCATCTGCTCCCGTAGCGCAGCAGACTCGGCGGAGTTGACGGTGACCTCTACCAAACCCGGCAGGTTGGTCTCAATCGCTTCTTTGAGGGTATTGGCCACAATGCTGCGCGTGGTCGAAGACGACGGATACCAGATATCAAAGGCCATGGGGCTGGCCTCAGAGAATCCAGCGGCTGCTAATAGCTTTTTGGCCTCGTCATAGTTGCCGTCGCCGTAGGCGTCCTCAAACACTGGCTCCGACACTGCAAACGTGGGGGGAATCATGGTGTACAACGGCTCCGCCTGCCCCTGAAAGGCCCGCTCGTTCAGGATATTGCGGTCAATCATGGCGGCTAGGGCCTGCCGGGCTTCGAGCTGGTCGAAGGGCGCAATTTTTTGGTTTAGGGTCATGTAGTTGACCACGGCGGCCCCGGCTTCGATCACCTGCCAACTATTGGCGTCGGCATCTTTTTCAAGGGCAGCAATTTGGTCGGGGTCTAGGGTTTGGTAGGCCACGTCAAGCCCACCTGATTGGAAGGTGTTGTACAGGTTGGCTGGGCTGGTAAACACCTGAATGTCGATGCCCTCGTTAGCGGGAGCGTCACCCCAATAGTCTTCGTTGACGTCTAGCTTGATGACATCACTAGAGAAGGAGGCCAGCTTGTAGGGGCCAGAGCCAATGAAGGTATCGGGTTTAAAGCTACCTTCGCCAATTTCGTACTGCTCGGGCGGTACCGGGGTGGCACCTGAAAAGGTGAGCATGGAGGTGAGGGCGGCAAAGGGCTTGGCGAGCTTAATGGTCAGCTCGTACTCGCCCGTGGCTTCGACGGATTCAATCGGGTCGGCTAGCAAGAAGGCAGGGCGTCCGCCATTATCCATAAACCGCTGTAGCGAGAAGGCCATGACTTCGGCGTTGAACGGGGTGCCGTCGTGCAGGGTCACCCCTTCTCGTAGAGGAATAGTGTAAGTGAGCTGGTCATCACTAATGGTGGGCAGTTCGGTGGCAAGCTGGGGCTCAATATCGGTCGTGCCAGGGGCGTAGGTGTAGAGCCGGTCCCCCATGTTGTAGAGCAAAATGCCGGGGAAGGTTTCGTAGGAATCTGCTGGGTCTAGGGTACGGGCGGTCAAGGTGGTGCCCACAGCAACGCGTCCCCCGGCCGGGCTCGCAGCCGTGGTGGTGGTATCTCCGCTAGTGTCCGCAGCGTCTTGTCCGCCGCCGCCACAGCCGACTGCCAATAGCAGTACCAGGCTAAACAACCCGGTGAATTGGAGGCCGCGTCTAGCCGTTTGGGTTAGGTGTCTGTTGAGGCGACGGCGCAGTTGCTGGCCCCAGTGCTCACTCTCTCGATTGATCATGCCCTGTATCCGTGGTTCTCACTCTGCAATGGAGCTATTTTTACCATTCTGCCGGGTCTCAGGCAATTGGGTCTAGACGGGCATGCCCGTCCTAAAGCTGAATAATCTGGTTGTGGGCTGCGATCGCAAGGCAGGATAGCGACCCCGCAAACACCACTGTGGTAGAACACTCGTTAATATCCTCTACCAAGAGCACGTGCTGCTCGTCCACAGGTTCCAGCTCAATATTCGTAATGGCAGGGGCCGTACTGGGTGACAGGGCCCCTGCCCTGGCCGAGACATGGCCAGGTGTGACGGCCATGCCTAGGAGCTGCTCAAACTTGAGAAAGAGATAAACTGCGTCTGCCTGGCCAACCTGATGAAACAGCGTATCTGGCAGCCATAGAAGATCCCAGCGAATGCAGGCCACCGCGCCATTGCTCTGCTGAAACGTACCCAACCAGTGGGAGTCACACAGGGTGTAGCGATCGCAGAACTCGCTGTAAGGAATGGATTGCTCCCAGGGGAGTGATCCTAGAACAAGCTGCTGGCAGAGCCAATCTGGCAAAGTATCGGGTGCTGCGGAGGCAACGGTTGCTGACATAGCCTGATGAAAAGTCCAAATAACCTACAGCGCAAGTCAGTGGGGACCTGGGCCCGGGCCACAGTTACTCTTCTCTATGTAGCCATAAGGTTCAGTACTCTGTCAGGGATCGGCGATGTAGATTGTGCAAAGAAAGTTAGGTTTGCAAAATTCAGCCACAGTTTAGGCTGGGGTGGGAACAGTCTTGCACTAGGCCGCGTCCCCTGCCTGCTGTGGTGTTGGTTGAAAGCGGGGTTGGATCCACGCGGTGACAATGTGGGACAGCAGCCCCATGGGCCCTGCAAACAGGCACAACGTCAGGGAATGCCGGGTCCACAGCCCCTTCTCCTGACCTTGCAGGTAGATCCATCGCCCCACGAACAGGTCCATGACCAAAAAGTGAACCCAGCCCGTGGCCATGACTGGCGCCTCGGCAAACAGCTCGGCCAGCACAGTTAACGTCGGGTTCGCAAAGGACTCTAGTTTGTCGGGGTCTAAACTGCCAATAAAGCAATAAATATAGAGCCCGGCCAACACGGCAAAGGGAATCATCGAATCCATCACACGGCGCGTCACGGTCCAACTCGGTGCAATCACCATCAATAGCCAGAAAGGCAACACAAACAGATTGCCGAAATTAAAAATGTATTCAAAAATCATGGCGCTTTCTGCCTCGACTCAGTTTAGATAGGCAAGTGGGTCAGGGCGAGCTGAGGAAGATCGTTTCTTCAGCCAAGAAGACCCTTGGATGATTGTTGCGCATATTGTCTGATAAAGCTGCTGCATTAGCGCCTAACCGTTCTCCCTACGAAGCATAAGAAACAAGACAGTCCTCTGACGCAAATCCTATGAAAACCCTTGGATTGATTGGTGGCATGAGCTGGGAGTCCACCGTTACCTATTACCAAATCCTGAACGAGACTGTGAAGCAGCGGCTGGGCGGACTGCACTCGGCAGAAATTTTGCTGTACTCGGTAGACTTCGAGCCGATTGAGCAACTTCAGCACCAGCAGCGCTGGGATGAAGCCGGAGCACTGCTGGCAAGGGTCGTCCAGCGGTTGGAGTCGGGGGGTGCAGAGGCGATTGTGCTGTGTACAAACACTATGCACAAGGTGGCCGACGTCATGATGCAGGCAACGTCGCTACCGCTGATTCACATTGCCGACGCAACGGCCCAGGCCATTCTCCAACAACAGCTCACCACCGTGGGTCTGCTGGGGACCCAGTTCACCATGGCTGAATCGTTTTACAAATCTCGCCTGGTGGACCAGGGCCTTACGGTTCAGGTCCCAGGCGAGGCGGACCAGTGTATTGTGCATCGCATCATTTACGATGAGCTGTGCCAAGGGACGATTAAAGATGAGTCTCGGCAGGAATACCGGCGTGTGATTCAGTCTCTGGTGGACCAGGGCTGTGAGGGCATTATTTTAGGCTGTACCGAGATCGGCCTGCTGGTGAGCGCTGCAGACAGTACAGTTCCGCTGTTTGATACCACGCAGATACATGCGATCGCAGCCGCCGACTGGGCTCTGCAGCGCTAAAACATTACTCAGCTAAACGGTTTGCCTATGCGCTGTTCCCAAAGCGCGCTTGAATGAGTTCAAACAAAGCCCGCATGCCCATGGCATCACCGCCCTCAGGGCGACCGGGCAGACTTCGTAGGTTGTAGGCCATAAAGTCCACGTGGATCCAGGGAATGCTCGGCTGGGTAAAGGTTTGCAAGAATAGCGCTGCGGTAATAGCACCGCCGTAGGGCGCGTTGGAGATGTTGTTGATATCAGCCACGGTACTGTCGAGCATGCCCCGATAGGGTTCATACAGCGGCAACTGCCATACCGGATCGTCGGTTTGGTGACCGGCGGCGATAAAGGCCTCCGCAGTAGTGGGTTCATTGCAGAAAAAAGCAGGCACTTCGGTGCCCACTGCAACCCGGGCGGCACCGGTCAACGTGGCACAGTCAATTAGCAACTGGGGAGCCTCACTAGCCGCCTCCCATAGGGCATCGGCCAGAACCAGTCGGCCTTCTGCATCGGTGTTGCCAATTTCAACGGTGATGCCCTTACGGGTGCAGCACATCCATGGGCCGGGTGGCATTCCCCGAGACGCTGTTTTCAACGGCCGCCACCAGTAGCCGTAATCGGACGGGCACATGCCTTTGCATGATTAGCTTGGCGAGTCCCAGGGTCTGGGCCGCACCGCCCATGTCCTTTTTCATCATCTTCATGCCCTTAGCAGACTTAAGATCTAGTCCGCCGCTGTCAAAGCAGACGCCCTTACCCACCAAGGTGACCTTTGGAGCACTCGGGTCTCCCCAGCGCAGGTCAATGAGCCGTGGGGCGCGGCTACTGGCTCGACCCACCGCGTGAATCATTGGATAGTTTTCGGTCAGGAGCGCCTCTCCGGTAATGACGCTCAGTTCTGCACTGTAGGTATTGGCAAGGTCGCGAGCCGTGAATTCTAGCTCCTGGGGGCCCATGTCATTGGCAGGGGTGTTGATCAGGTCGCGTACCAGATAGGTGGCTTCTGTGATCGCCTGCACGTGGTCTATATTGACGCCATTGGGCAGCGTGAGGGAGGGCAGAGTGGGTGGCGTAGATTGCTTGTATCGGCTGAACTGATATTGACCCAACTGCCAGCCCAGATAGAGTTTGGTCGCGGTGGCAACATCCCAGGCATCGGCCAGTTGATACTCATCTACCGGCAGTCTGCGGCTTAGTGCGGCAATGCTCCAAGTCTCCATCACGTCAGGCTTGCCCACCAGTACCTTGACCAGGGCGCCATCCGTACCGGGCACTAGGCAATAGGTCCCAGCTTTTGCATCGAATTGGTTGGCGGCTGCCCAGGCAGCAGCATCACTGTGCTGCTGTAGCTGGCTGGCATCCACAAAGTAGATAGGGGTCGGCACGGTGGGCTCCGGAATGATTCAAAGTTCCGTTGTACCAGATTTATGACACGATAACGGCTCCAACAAAGCCCCAGACAAAGAGGCAAATCAGGCAAACACATTGGCGTGAGGCCATTGGAGAACGCAGTTGCATAGTGGACCAGAAGAGTGGGCTTAGCCGCTAGTAGGTTGCCCATTTCCCTCGAGATCGCATCTGTGGCGTAGACAGGAAGATGCAGCCGGTCAGGGCCTAGTCAGTGGGGGTAGGGTGCTCGTATGCTGATTCACCGTCCGGTGACTGCTCCCAAGGCCGCGTATCCCCATCGAGATGCAGGGACGCTTCGCTTTGCTCCAGTTCCGTTAACTGTGAGCTGAGTAGGCGATTTTCGTAGCGCCGGTGGCGACGTCGCCCCTTTGCAGGGTTGGCACGCTTTCCCAGGCGTTTATCGCGGACCAGGTTATCGAGATCTGGGGCGTCACTCCAGTCGGGGAGCCCTGTTTGTGCGGTTCGCTTGCCCATGCTCAAATCGTTGACATCACAGCATATAGCCGTCGCGCCAAAGGCCCTTTTGGGGAACCTGTGGGGCGGTTTGTGCACGACGGTGGGCCACTTGGCGACCATACTAGGCACTTGAACGCTAGGGTTGTCCCCAGCAAAGTGGCGAGAGCTATAGGTTTATTATTTCGGGTTTATGAAAAAACTGCCAGGCTGCTAAAGCCCAAGCGATTCCTCTAAGCCCAACATTAGATTTAGGTTTTGAACCGCAGCACCCGAGGCCCCTTTGCCCAGGTTGTCGAGGCGGGCTGCGAGTAGGGCTTCAGTTTCGCTGGCAAATACAAACAGCTGCACCTGATTGCTGCCGTTGGCGGTTTTGATGTCGAGGAATTTACCGTCCCGTAGGGCGGCGCTGTCTTTGAAGGGAAAGACCGTGACAAAGGACTCCCCGACGTAGTGATTGAGTAGGGTGTTATGGAGTTGTGCGCCCGTGGGGGGGCTGTCGAGGGCAAACAGCGGCAGAGGCACCTGTACCAGCATGCCCTGCTCAAAGTCGCCAACAGCAGGGACAAACAGGGGCGCGTGGGTCAGCCCTGAATACTTGTACATTTCTTGGACGTGCTTATGGCCAAAGCTGAGGCCGTAGGGACCATAGGGGGTCGGATGCTCGTCGTTGGTTCGTTCCGCAGCCTGATATTGCTCAATCAGCTTGCGTCCGCCGCCGGAGTAGCCGGAGACAGCGTTGATGGTGATGGGAAAATCCGCGGGTAGAACGCCCGCGGCCACCAGGGGATGAACGCAGGCCAAAAAGCCGGTGGGATAGCAGCCGGGGTTGCTCACGCGAGTCGATTGGGCAATGCGATCGCGTTGCCCCGCCATCAGCTCAGGAAATCCATACACCCATCCCTCGGCCGTGCGATGGGCTGAGCTGGCATCCAGAATTTTGGCTTTGGGGTTGGTGACCCAACTCACCGCCTCTCGGGCTGCATCATCCGGCAGGCAAAGAATAGAAACATCTGCGGCATTCAGTAGCTTTTGTCGCTCGGCCGCATCTTTGCGCTTGTCGGGGTCGATGCGCAACAGCGCTAGGTCGTTTCGTTCTGCTAGCCGAGTGTAAATTTGCAGGCCCGTAGTGCCCGCCTCGCCATCGATAAAAACAGTGGGTTTGCCAGCCATGATGGAGGGGGATTGCGTCTATCGTGTTATGGACAGTTCTCTACGCTGTAGTGCCTGTTTTGGGCATCCTGCGGGACTGTCGAATGGGTCAACTATAGCCGTCGCCACAAAGGCCCTTGTTTGGGGTTTATGTACGACAGCGAGCCACTTGGCGACTATGCTGGGAACTTGAGCGCCAGAATTATCCTAAGCGCTTGGCCCAACACGGTGCGCTGGGTTAACCCTGGAAGAAAATACGCCTATTGGGCCATTTTCTTAGAAGCAAAGTGGCGAGAGTTATAACCCTTCAACGGCTAAGGCTTCAGCGAGTTTTCCAATCATAGGTCAACTGTGGTGGCTAGGGCTGAGCTTGTAGCCCCTAATAGAACTGATGGATATCCATCGGAAGTTTCCCAAACACTTTGGCCGTGGCGTCTGCCCTGTCTATCCTTCTTAGAGGGAGAAGCTTGCCGATATTCCAAAATGTCAAGTGCGATGGTCACACCTAGGATTCTTATGCCTGCAGAAAGGCGACTAACTGCTCTAGCTTGTCCCAAGCGGCACCACTCTGCAGAATCTCCCTAGCCTGATTGACGCCATCCTGGCAGTGTGCCAGGAACGAGTCCCCCTGAGTGGCGTTGCCCACCTGAAGGGCGAGGGCCGCATTGAGGGTGACAGCGTCCTGCTGGGCTGGAGTGCCCTTACCCTGGAGGACGTTACGCATGATGGTAACGTTTTCGTCAATTTCGCCGCCTTTGAGGGCGCTAACTTCTGCAACCTCTAGGCCCATCCCTCTGGGGTCGAGTACTTCGGCGGTGACGTTGCCGCCCGAGAGGACAGCGATATCGGTAGCCTTGTTAAGCCCCGCCTCGTCTAGCCGATCACGTCCATGCAGCACCATGGCCCTATCAATGCCCAACTGGTTCAGGGCTTCTGCCATGGTCATGAGTACCGACGGGTCAAACACGCCAATCACCTGCCCGGTGGGGCGTAATGGATTGACTAGGGGGCCGAGCAAATTGAAGACGGTGCGTACCTTGAGGGTGCCGCGAATGGGGGCAACGGCTTTCATTGCCGGATGCCAGCCTCGGGCAAAGAGAAAGGTCACGCCGACTTCCTTGAGCGCCGCCTTAGCTTGTTCCGGCGGTGCACCTAGGTTGACCCCCAAGGCTTCGAGTACATCTGCTGAGCCAACTTTGCTAGAGGCTGACCGATTGCCGTGCTTAGCCACCGGAATGCCTGCTGCTGCGGCACGGGAGGCGACGGGGCAGGCACCTTCAATATTTCAACGGCCGTCACCTTTGTCGCAGCAGCAGCAGGCATTCCGGTGGCTAAGCACGGCAATCGGTCAGCCTCTAGCAAAGTTGGCTCAGCAGATGTACTCGAAGC
>JBCBOC010000286.1:0-5628 GCA_039821475.1 Cyanobacteria bacterium J06632_22
GCAAGTGTTCAATGCATTTGAAACTTGCCCTAGACAGTGAGCGACGCTTGTAGCACACATCACTTTGCTTCAGGCACCTCAAGATCCGAGCCTGGTCGCCAACCCAGTAACCCAAAATCACCCATACATGAGTGGACGGTCCAACCACGGAAGGGCTATCTAGGCAGGGCCGGCCCCCCCAGCCGCCGATGTTTGATTTAAATCAAGCGGGGCCAGTTCTCCAGAGTGAAAGACAAAACCTACGATGTGGGTATGCCTTATTAGACTCCTGTAATCGCGATTGGAGTAGTGCACCATGCAGCCCCGCTCGATCAAAGTCCTCTCCACTGGTAAATACCTGCCCAAACGTAAGGTCACCGTCGAGGAGGTAGCCCAAAAGCTGAAGATTTCTGAAAACTGGATCAAAAGAAAGTCAGGTGTGCTGACCCGCTACTTTGTCGAAGATGAAACCGTCTCTTTTATGGGGGCACGGGCTGCCCAACAGGCGCTATCCATTGCTGAACTGTCCCCGCAGGACATCGACTGCATTGTCTGCGCCAGCAGCGTTGCCGAACAGGGCATCCCCTGCACAGCCGTTCTCATTCAACAACAGCTCGGACTCGGCGATTCTGGTATTCCCGCCTTTGACGTTAACGCCACCTGCCTCAGCTTCCTCGCCGCGCTCGATACCCTCTCTTACCTCGTCCACGCTGAGCGCTACCGACGCGTGCTTATCGTCAGCAGTGAAATCGCCAGCATCGGCATCAATTGGTCTCACCCCGAAAGTTCTAGCCTGTTTGGTGACGGTGCCGCCGCTGTCATTGTAGAAAGAACGCCAGAAGGCGAATCGTCCAGCATTCAGCACTCCAGCCTCAAAACCTATGGCCAAGGGGCCGATCTCTCCCGCTGTTTGGGGGGCGGCAACAAACACCATCCCCAAGAGTTTGCGACCCATCCCGAGCGGTTCCTATTTGAAATGAATGGCCCGGGCATTTACCGTATGGCGGCAAAGCTCTTGCCCGGCTTTGTCCAACAGCTCTTTGCGCCGTTAAACCTGACCATGAAGGATATGGAGCTCGTGATTCCCCACCAGGCCAGCCTAATGGCCATGCGACTGCTCAGCAAACAGCTTAAAATCCCACCCGAAAAGCTCATGTCCATTGCCC
Organism: Cyanobacteria bacterium J06632_22; assembly: GCA_039821475.1. GTDB lineage: Bacteria > Cyanobacteriota > Cyanobacteriia > Phormidesmidales > Phormidesmidaceae > CAWUKV01. The sequence continues at coordinate 1,146 of JBCBOC010000286.1, forward strand.
CTAACCACGGCAATACCATGGCAGCCTCTATTCCCATGGCACTACACGAGGCCATTCACCAGGGACGACTGCACAGGGGCGACACCGCCTTAATGTTGGGTACTGGGGCCGGTCTTTCTCTCGGCGGCATAGTGCTGGAGTATTGATGGGACAACCCAAACATGAAGCCCGCACCATTTTACTCACCGGCAGCCGAGCTCCCGTCACTTTAGAACTGGCCCGCCAGTTTGCCCGTATCGGCCATCGGGTACTGGTGGCCGATAGTCTCCCCTACGACCTATGCGCTAGTTCTCGGGCCGTACAACAACGGTTTACGGTACCCACACCTCGCCACAACACCACTGCCTTTATCGCTGCTCTCAGGCACATTATTCAAACCGAACAGGTAGACTGGCTGATTCCCACCTGCGAGGAAGTGTTTTACATTTCTGCCGGCCGAGACTGGCTAACGCCCTACTGTCAGGTATTTGTAGAACCGTTGGCCAAACTCAAGCCCCTCCACAATAAATGGCTGTTCATTCAAAAAATACAGGCCCTAGGCCTCGCCGTTCCTCAAACTTGGCAGGTCGCGTCTCGAGCAGCATTAATCGCTATTCTGGCAAGCAATATTCCCGAGCGGCTGGTGATCAAACCGGTTTACTCACGCTTTGCCACCCAGGTCAGGTTTCTGGAGAAATCAGCATCAGTTTTGCCCTCCATCGACCTATCACCGGCCAACCCTTGGGTACTCCAAGCGTTTATCCCAGGGACGCACTATTGCCTGTACGGCATTGCCCACGACGGAAAGCTCACGGCGTTTGCGGCCTACCCCACGCTATTCACCGCAGGCCAAGGCGCATGCATCTACTTCAAGGCCATTGATGCGCCCCATCTACTGTCCTGGATGCAGACTATTGTTGCCGCAGAACAGTTTACCGGCCAAATTGCATTTGATGTGATTGAGACAGAGGACGGCACGATTTATCCCCTAGAGTGTAACCCCCGTGCCATTAGCGCCGTACACCTCTTTGAGCCCTCAGATCGGCTAGATCAAGCCTTTTTCGGCAGCATAGATTCGCTGATTCGGCCTGTCGCCGATCGCCAGGTAGCAGTGCGCTTTGCCATGGTGCTGTACGGCCTCCCCCATGCGGTAATGACAGGCCGTCTAGGACAGTGGGTTCAGGCAATGGGAAGAGCCCGAGGTGCCATTCTTCAATGGCGTGATCCACTACCGGGGTTGTTCTTACCCAGGATGTTGGGGCGACTGGCCTATCAAAGTCTGCAACAGCGGCAAAGTCTCCAGACCGTTTCGACCCAAGACATAGAATGGGACGGCACAGCTATTCGGATTGAGGGCGAGATTGAGGAGCGACAGGCCCGATGAAGATTTTGATCACCGGCGGAACTGGATTTTTAGGGCAGCGGCTGGCTCAACGGCTACAGTCACTGGGAGATACGGTCACGGTCTTGGGACGCAATGCCGCCATCGGACAACAGCAGGAACAGACCGGGCTAAAGTTTATCCAAGCGGACCTGCGTAATGAAACGGCCATCGCCGCAGCCTGTCAGGGACAGGACTGTGTTTTTCACAGTGGGGCGCTGTCTTCCCCTTGGGGGGCCTACCGGGACTTTTACGACACCAATGTTCTCGGTACGCGCCACGTGGTACAGGGCTGCCGCCAAGCAGGTGTCTCCCGCCTAGTGCATGTCTCTACATCGGCGGTGTACTTTACCTTTGCCGACCAGCGCCAGATCCCTGAATCGATGCCGTTCCCTGCCCCGGTGGGGGCCTACGCCCGCTCAAAGCAGTTGGCCGAAGCCGAGGTGCTAGCGGGGCAACAGCTGGGACTCTCAACCCTGACTATTCGTCCTAGGGGCATTTTTGGTCCTGGCGATACCACGATTTTGCCACGTCTACTGGCCGCGAGTGATCGCACTGGTATTCCTTTGATTCGTCAAGGCCAGGCAGTGCTGGACATGACCTATGTGGACAATGTAGTCGAAGCGCTGTGCTGTTGTCGTGACGCATCGAATGACCTTTCAGGGAAGGTTTACAACATTTCCAATGGAGAACCCACATCGCTCAAGGCGCTCTTAGCGCGCCTAGCCACACAGCTTAATCAGCCGCTTAAATTTAAACCGTTGCCCTTTCCCATCGCCTTTGGGGTAGCGGCAGGCATGGAAGCCGTTGCCAAACTATTTAGCACGGGTGAACCGATGCTTACCCGATACACCGTGGGGTTATTGACCTTTAGCCAAACGCTATCGATTGGGGCGGCAGTGAACGAGCTGGGTTACCGACCCACGGTCACGATGGATGAGGGCATTTTTAACTTTGCGGAGTGGTGGCAAAAGGAAAAAGGGGGAAAGGCATGATTGACCACACTATGGCACCGAAAGCGGTGACGGTGACCTGGCTGAAGACCGGTTACTGTACCCATCCAGAAGCCGTGACACTGCGGGGTGGACGCTGGCAGTCTACTCAGTTTCCCGCGCTGGTAGGTCTGATTCAGCATCCTACCGAGGGCTATATTCTGTTCGATACGGGCTACTCCCAGCGGTTCTTTGCCGAGACCCGGCGCTGGCCGAATCGAGCCTATGCGCTAGTGACACCGGTTTATCTAGAACCCGGCGAGAGTGCAGCACAGCAGCTCCAGCAGCAGGGCATTCCCCCAGAAGCCATTCGCTATATTGTTATCTCTCACTTTCATGCAGACCACGTCGGCGGACTGTGGGACTTTCCTCAGGCGACGTTTATCTGTGCCCGGTCTGCCTACGAGGCGGTACCGCAAAAGACGGGTCTTCGCGCCCTCACCAAGGGGGTTTTGCCAGGGCTGCTACCGCCAGATTTTGCCCAGCGGGTGCGCTTTGTGGACACCATGCCTGAGGTGACAGCTTTACCCGAAGGGTTTGAAACCGGGTTTGATATATTTTGCGATCGCACCCTGATTGCCGTCCCGTTACCGGGCCATGCGGCCGGTCAAATCGGCCTACTGCTGACCGACGCCCAGGGCCATACCTATTTTTTGGTGGCCGACACCTGCTGGTCCAGCCGTGCCTATCGGGAGCTGATCGAACCCCACCCCATCACCCAGCTCATTTTTGACGATATGACCCAATACCGAGAAACCCTGCGCAAGCTGCATCAGCTCCACAAAGCCCACCCCCACATTCGTATTGTCCCTGCCCACTGCAACGAGTTCTGGCGCCGTCAGAACAATATCTAAAGCCGCAGTTGAAGCCGCAGTTGAAGCCACACCATGAACCTAAACCACGCCCCAATCAAAACCGATAGCTTTACCCGTCGGAAAAACGCCCGTTCGGGACGGGGCCAAGATTTGCTTCCCCTGCTCTGGTCTTACTGGCAAACCAAATCCCGCCGCTTCAGCAGTCGAGCGGCACTGGTGGCCTGGCAAAACAAGCGGGTTCAGCGGTTTTTACAGCAGATTCTTCCCAAGTCAGCCTTTTACCGAGCCCATTATCAGGGGCTGTCCCTGGACAACTGGCAGCAGTTTCCCACCATCAACAAAGCGGTGATGATGGCGAACTTTGACCTGCTAAATACGGCAGGGATTCCCTTAGACGCAGCCATGGCAGTGGCGAAGCAGGCGGAGTGCGATCGCAACTTTCGTCCCACGCTCAAGGGCTACACTGTGGGGCTCTCCTCTGGCACCAGCGGCAATCGTGGTCTGTTCCTGGTGAGTCCCGCAGAGCAGGCCGCCTGGGCCGGGGCAATTTTGGCCAAAACCCTGCCCGGCTCGCTGCTAGGTCGTCACCACATTGCCTTCTTTCTGCGTGCCAACAGCAACCTTTACAGCACCGTGCAACAGCGGCGCATCCAGTTAGACTATTTTGATCTGTCCCACCCCCTAGACCAGCATATTGCTCGGCTTAACGCTGCCCCGCCCAGCATTCTCGTGGCGCCACCCTCTATGCTGCGTTTCCTGGCAGAGGCTCAACAGCACGGGCAGCTCAAGATCGCCCCTGGCAAAATTCTCTCCGTCGCCGAAGTGCTCGACCCCATAGACCAAACCTTTATCGAGCAAGCCTTTCAACAAACCCTGCATCAGATTTACCAGTGTACAGAAGGTTTTCTCGCCACCACCTGTGCCCACGGCACCCTACACCTCAACGAAGACAGCCTGGTGATCCAAAAAGACTACCTCGACGAGCATTCAGGCCGGTTCGCCCCGATCATCACCGACTTTAATCGCACCACCCAGCCCATCATCCGGTACCGCTTGGACGATATTTTGACCGAACGCAGCACACCCTGCCCCTGCGGCTCTCCCCTCACGGCCATAACTCAAATCGAGGGGCGATGTGACGATATTTTTTACCTGCCTGCCCAACACAGTGCCACCCTCGTCCCCGTATTTCCCGATTTCCTGCGCCGAGCGATTATTCTCGCCAGTGATGAAATTCAGGAATATGCGGTAACCCAGACTAAAACAGGGCTACAGGTACACCTCAAGGTGCCAGAGCGCTATCGACATTCGGCCAC
>JBCBOC010000109.1:0-8647 GCA_039821475.1 Cyanobacteria bacterium J06632_22
GGGCTCGGAACCATGGGTGCACCCATGGCGCTCAACCTGCTGAAGGCAGGACATCAGGTAACCGTCCATAACCGAACACGAGCCCGAGAACTCCCCTTAGAAAAGGCCGGCGCCCAGCGAGCCAAAACCCCTGCTGCTGCTGCTGCAGAGGCTGACATCACGATTACCTGCGTGAGCGATACCCCCGACGTAAACGCTGTGATCTTAGGCAAAAACGGCATCATCGAAGGGGCCCAGCCCGGCACCTTGGTCATCGATATGTCGACTATCAGCCCTACGACAACCCGGGAAATTGCCACGGTGCTGACCAAACACGAGATTGCTATGCTAGATGCTCCCGTGTCTGGGGGGTCTGAGGGTGCACAGCAGGGAACGCTGTCAATTATGGTAGGCGGTGCCGCTGCAGACGTTGATCGCGCTCTGCCCATTCTTCAGGCTATGGGTAAAACTATTACCCACGTAGGTGACATTGGGGCTGGACAGCTCACAAAGGCTATCAATCAAATTATTGTCGCTGGCACCTATTGGTCCATCGCGGAGGGCATGGCCGTCGGGCTGAAAGCCGGACTGAATATGGACAAAGTTGTCCAAGCCGTTGGGGGTGGGGCCGCCGGTTCCTGGGGCTTAACAAATCGCGCGGGCAACATGATCAGCAATGACTATCCGCTAGGCTTTCGGGTGCGATTGCATCGTAAAGATCTGCTCATTGCCCTGGAAGCCGCGAGAGAACTAGATGTGCCCCTACCCATGACCGCCTATGTAGAGCAGATTGAAACCAGCCTAATTGGTAAGGGATACGGCGATGAGGACGTCTCAGCCATGGCTCGAAGTGTGCGTGAACAGGGTGGTATTACCTGAAACACGGGTCGATCTCTACCTAAGGTCTCATGCCTACTTTTAAATCTTAAGGGAGCATAAAAAGTGAATTGCTATAGCAGTCGGAAGGGGCCTGAAGCGCATCCAGCTTAAACCGGCTATTTCCCCTCGGGAAAAATGCCGGCACTGGACGTAGCCAAGGGTTATGCAGCTATCGTCACTTGGATTAGACCAGTTTTGGCATGCAAATGCCTGATCGGGTCGTCAAGTAGCTAGTTGTCGCACGCAAATCCCCAAAACAGGGACCCAAAACAGGGACCCTCAAAAAGCCTGCGTGGCACTAGCTATACATCTGGCTATACACCTTTCGATTGTGTTGCGGGGGATGGCATGAGAACTTTCAACTCCAAGCACCGTCCTAACCCCGCGACAACAGCAGTAGTTAACACTGTCCATCGGTTGGATGAGTCCATTTTTCCAGCCTTGGCATCAGTGTTGACTAAACTTAGTCCCGTCCAAAGGTAATGCTTTTCTGTGAGGAAAGCCTTTTGTTTTGCCTTGAATACGGGCTGCTGCGAGTCTCATCGCCAGCTACGACTCATGACAAGCATGACTTGTAGCGGTTGATCTACAAATAAAAGAGGGTAAATATGACATCGGCACAGCCAGAAAAAACTGTTGGGCAGTTAGAGCGAGAACTCTCGCAAAGGTTGCAGGCTTTATACAAAGATCGCCTCGGACAGCGGCCAAGCAAGGCAACGTGCCAGTTATTTGATACAAAGGTTGCCATTGTCCTAGAAGATTCTGTCACTCAGCCAGAGCAGTTATTGGCTGAGGAGGGACAACAGGAACTGGCGGAACGCGTTCGTGATGATCTAGATCAGGCGATGCGGCCTCAGATACGGCAACTTATTGAGGCAGTCTTACAGGTGGAGGTGTTGGACATGTTAAGTGACGCCACCTTGGATACCGGACGAACGGGCATTATTGTTGTTCTCTCAGAATCTCCCGGCGTGCGAAATCCAGAGGCTATTCCTAAGGCCAAACGCAGCAAAGATGCTTGATAGTCGCTCCTAAACACATATTGCTAACAGGCAAGGTAGCGTAAACCTGGACCAGGTCCAGAATTGGAGGTTTTCCAGTAAGGAAAACCACAGGTTTCAATTGGGACAAGGCTGAGCTGATATTACGGAGACACTTTACGGGCGACTCCATTACCCCAGGCAATGTTTGTTATAAAGTCTTTTCATAGCAAGCTGAACGATAGCTTTGATCGCATTCATATCGCCTTCGCTACACTGTTGATAGGTTAGATATGAAAATTGACGGAGGGGTGTCCTTAGCCGTAGAGAATTTCATCATGCTGAAGTCAGAGGCCGCTATGGACCAATTATCTACTGTTGAAGTTTGCGAGCTGGAGCATCATCTAGAGCGTACGCTTTCGACTATGGTCTATGGCCTGATTGGACAATACCCTCGGACTGTCCAATGTCGGTTCCTGAGCAGGCACAGCATTGTAGTTTTTATTAGCGGCATCAGAACAAGTCCGGAACAGTTACTACTGGAAGTCGGCAGCACTGCCCTGGCAAAGGCGTTTCGCAGCAGTTTGCATACAATACTAGGCGACTACATAACGCGATTAGTGGAACAGGCTACAGGCACCGAGGTCGTCCGGCTTGCCCTACCAAAGCACCGAGAGGGAGAGCAACTAGGGTTTATTGCATCAATCAAGCCGTGTGAGGTAGCAGCCGCTAGAGTAACTTAGCGTTAAACCGCTGTAGGAATTCTAAAACGGTCTGGGCAAAGTCGTCAGGGGCATCTTGCTGTACCCAATGGGATGCATTATCAATGGGCTGAAAACACGCCCGAGGAATCTCGGTGGCGAGTCGCTGACCATCTTCGGCTTTTTGCCAGGGATCGTCCATCCCCCACAGTACAAGCGTAGGCGCTGAAATATCACCATGGCGGTCTACCAGCGCCATGGTTTGGTTCGCATTCAGCGCTGCAGCGTTACGAAGCAGGCTCAACTTACCGACTTCGCTGGCCCAAGGCGCAATCATCCCAGCACGAAAGCTGGCTGTTAGCCGTTCTGTGCGAGATAGCCCCATCGCCAAACTCTCTTCTAAGGTGGCGACCAGATCAGCAATAGAACGGCTCTGCCAGCGCAGCGGATGGCCAAAATCTAACATGTCGTCATCAAAGCGGTCGTAACATACCGAATTGGTAATCACTAGGCGATTGACCAAGGCAGAATACTCAATGGCCAAAATTAGGGCTACAGCCCCACCCGTATCGTGGCCGACAACATCAACCCAGGAAATATTCAGCGCCGACAGCAGGGCCACAATCATACGAGCCTGGTCCTGGAAGGAGCGGTCGAAGCGATCGCGACGATCGGACCAGCCGTGCCCCAGAAAGTCAGGGATAATCACTCGGTAGCCCGCTCGGGTCAAAAGCGGAATAATGGCATGGTAAAGGTAGCCCCAAGTGGGGATACCATGCATGAGTAGGATAGTGCCTCGTTCAGCTGTTCCAGCATCGATATAGCGGATGGTCACCGGAATATGTGCCACCGCACCCGCGGGTAAAATAATTGTTTTTTGAGCCGCTTTAAATTGTTTCCAGTCTTGCCAGTGTGAGGTCATGGGCTGTGATGCTTTAGTCTGCTTCACCAATCAGTGTAAAGGCAGCCCAATTACGGGGGTCTGGGTGGGTTTCTAGGGTCGTTAGCATGGCCTGCCGCAGGGCCTGGGCCTTACTTTCTCCCTGTGCCATTTGCTGATAAAACTCCGTCATGAGCTTGGCTGTAGGCGCATCTGGAATGACCCACAGCGAAACTACAATGCTCGGCACGCCTGCGCCTACAAACGATCTTGCCAACCCAATCACGCCATCTCCCGTGAGCCTGCCACGTCCAGTGTCACAGGCACTCAACACCACTAAATCGGCCTGTAAGTCCAGGTTGATAATCTCCCGTGTTTTGAGTAAGCCGTCTTCGTCAGCGCCTGGGGCAAACGCCAAGGCACTCTGAAAACCATACACTGGATCTAATAGGCCGTGCGTCGCCAGGTGAATGATGCGCGCTGTGGGGAGTTGGCGAAGCACTTCAGCTTCTGTGGCCGCTTCGCCAATGAGGGGACGGGTTTCTAGGAGGCGCGCAATATCATTAGCCTCCCTTTCAGAGCCGGGCAGTGCAGGCAGTTGCTGCTGTGGACTGTCAAAGCCTAGCTGCACCTGGGGCATGGTGGGATTGCCCACCACGAGGGCTGATGATGGTCGGTCCTGTCCATTGAGCTGCTGTTGTCGAGCTTCGGTGAGCGCCAAAAATTGAGTAGACGGGGCTGTAACCGGGGTATGGCGCTCAATTAGAAAGCGCCCCGACTGATCCTGTAGGGCAGCAAAGGGCGTGAAGAACAACATATCTTGAGGAATAAAGGTGACCGTTGCCGTTGGGTCCTGGGGCAGTAAATCGGCAATAGGGTCAATCAGGATTTGATGGAGGTGCTGTAATTCGGCAATAGGAGACTGGGGAGATACCGCATCGGTGCGCCAGGCTAGGTCAAAGCCGCGACCCGGAACACCCAGGGCCTGGCGAGTGTCCTGAATGAGGTTAGCTAGGGGGGTCTCAAAGCGGATGCCGCCGGGACTTTGTTCCTGCAAATCAACTTGCCGCAGGTTAATGTCTCCAGTGGGTGGGATAACCCAAATGAGTAGCGTCTTTTCTTGGGGCGGCTGCCGTAGGCGGGTGCTAGCAGTCATGCGAGGCTGATCGTACAGCACGCTATATTCCACTAGGGTCGTGTTGTGGCTACGGGCGATGGTCTTCATCGCTTCGATGTTGGGGGCGGGGACACTGGCGGTCTGGGTAGTTTTGAGTGCTAATAAGCTGACAATACTGCGAGCTCGACTTTGTTCCGCAACAATTAAGGCCTGTTCTACTTTGTTTTGGGCCACTAGGGCAGCTTGCAAGGCTTGGTGGGCATCGGCAAACCCTTCCCTGAAGTTAACTTGTAAGTCATCGTTGCTTTGCCGAAACAGGCCCTGATTTTCCTGTAAATCTGTTGCCATATCTCCATAGCCTTGAATGGCTTGGCGAAGGGATTGCTCTGCGGCAGGAAAATCTTCTAGAGCAAGATAAATCCATCCTAGATTGTTGTACCCGTTGAAGAGGCTTAAAGTATTCTCGCCGGAAGTTTTTCGATGCTGTTCTAGGGCTTGAAGTTGCCAATTTAGGGCCTGATCGTAATCTTGAAGCTGACGATAGGCAAAGCTCAGGTCGTCCATACTCCAAGCTATCCAGATGGCGTCTTCCTGCTGACGGGCTAAGGCTAAGTTGGCCTGATGCAGGACAATCGCATCGTTGATGCGGTCTTGTGCTTCGTAGGCATGGGCCAAGTGCTGTTGTAAGAGTAGCCGATCTTGATAGGGGCCTGATTGATCGCTTAGGCTTAAGGCCTGTTCATAGACGTTGATGGCGTTGTCCCAGTCTTCTGCAAGGCGATAGAAGGTCGCCTGGTTGATCAATATGATGTTTAGGAGGCTGGGGTTATGGGCCGTTGCGATCGCAACGGCCTCATCTAATAACTCAAAGGCCTGCTGAGGCTGTGAGAGCGTACTGTAATGTAGGCTGGCACTGCTAACAAGAGCATAAACAGCAGTGTCCCATCGTGCTAGCCGCCGCAAAAGAGGGATGTAGTCTCCGTAGAGTTCAAGCAGGGCCTGCGTTTCACCAATGCTACTGTAGCTAAAGCTAAGGTATTCCAGGAGGTCAGCTTCTAGGGCGAGATCGTTGCGATCTCGAGCGAGGGCCAGCTGGGATTGGAAGAATGCGATCCCCTGATCGTCGCCCAGTTGACTGGCGGTGGTGCCCAAGTTTTGTAGGGTGGCGGCTTCGCGCCTGCGATCGCCAATTGCCCGGGCAATGTCTAGAGCCTGCTGGTGCAGTTCCCAGGCTTTTTCAGGGTTACCCAAATAACGGTAGGCGATCCCGACATTATTGAGGGTATCAACGGCCTCCCAGGAACGTGCGGCTGGGTCGACTGGATTGGCCTCGTAAGCCTGGATGGTTGAACGATAGTAGGGAGCAAGCTGATCTGTGCCTTGAGCATAGGCTATAGGGGATAAGGTGCTGGCGGCGACCAGGGCAAGCGTCATGGTAATGCGCCGGCCTATGCTGATGAGCGACATGGGCTAAGGGATCTTGAATCTGTATGTTTAAACATCCGTGCAGCTTACTGCGAATCCGCGCAGGATGGACTCAGAAGCCTACATTCCGCAGGTTGACAGGAAATAAAAATGGTGGGTTGTCGTAGAGTGTTTTCAGCGCCCAAATAGCTGGAAACGAGCGTGCAAATAGCGAATCTGGATCACTTGGGCCTAGTGGCCGGTATCGTAGACGAGTTGGGCTTGGTGGAATTGACCAACCGTCAATTAGGTGAGCATCAGCTGGAGCATGTGAGCGCAGGTCAAGTAGTCAAAGCGCTGGTATTGAATGCGCTGGGCTTTATCAGTGCACCGTTGTATCTCTTCAGCGAATTCTTCGAGAGCAAGCCGGTTGAGCATCTGCTGGGCAAGGGAGTATCTGCTGAGCATTTGAACGATGACCGCTTGGGCCGTGTGCTGGACCAGTTGTATGAGGGGGGGACGAGCAGTTTCTTTTTGCGTGCGGCGATGCAGGCGGTCGAGCGGTTTGGTGTGGGTGTGAGCCAGGTGCATCTGGACTCCAGTTCGTTTTCGATGCAAGGGGAGTACGAGCGCAAGCCCGTTGAACTAGGTGATTTAGACCAGCGCCCCATCGAGATCGTTCGCGGCTATTCGAGGGACCAACGGCCCGACCTGAAGCAGTTTGTGGTGAATCTAATGTGCAGCGCCGATGGCGGTGTACCCCTGTGGTTAAAGGTGGCGAGTGGCAACCAGAGTGATGCGCAACAGTTTGCCAAGCTGATGGGTGAGTTCGCCGATAGCTGGCAGATGGACAGTGTCTTTATTATTGATGCCGCCTTCTATAGCGAGCCGAACATTCAGCAGGTAGGCTCCCTCAAGTGGGTCTCTCGGGTGCCCCAAACCTTGAGTGACGCTCAGGCCCTGGTGCAACGGGATACCGACGAACTCACACCAGTAGCCTGTCCGAACAAAGACTATCGGATGTGGGAGACCACCGCTGAGTATGGTGGGGTGAAGCAGCGCTGGATTTTGATTGAAAGTCAGACTCGCAAAGCGGACACAGCGTTGTGGGAGCCAGAACTCAAGAAGCTAGAGAAGCGCTTAAATCGAGAGCTAAAACAGTTGCAGCAACAGGTTTTTGCTTGCAAACCCGATGCCCTCGAAGCGCTGATGCGCTTCCAAGATACCCTGGCTGTTCATGAGGTGAGCGAAGTGAGCGTTGAAACAGTCCGTGCCAAGCGCCTACCGGGCAGCACTGCTAAGGATAAGTCCAAAAACAACACAACCGCCATGGGCTATCGCCTCAAGGTCAAACTCGAACGCCGACCGACAGCTAAAGAGACCTACCAAAACCAACGCAGCCGCTTCATCCTGGCGACCAATCAGCTCGATGCAGAGCAATGGCCTGCCGACAAGCTACTGAAAGAGTACAAAGGCCAACAGAAGACTGAACGAGGCTTCCGGTTCCTCAAAGACCCAATGTTCTTTGCCAGCAGTTTGTTTGTCAAAAAGCCCCAGCGCGTTGAAGCCTTAGCCCTCATCATGGCGCTGACCTTGATGGTCTACACCCTGGCTGAACGCAAGCTCAGGCAAACACTAGCGGCTCAGCAGCAAACCGTGCTCGACCAGAAAAAACAACCGACCGCTAAACCTACCTTTCGATGGGTCATCCAGAAGTTTCAGGGCATCCATCTGGTACAGATTGACCAGCTCAAGCAGATCTCCAATCTCACCGATGAGCGATCCAAAATCATTCGATTTTTAGGTCATCACGTTGAGCCCTACTATGCACTTGCTTAACTTTTTGGCAACCTGCGGAATGTTGGCAGAAGCTCTGGATTTCAAACTAAACCCGGTCTAAAGAAGCGAGTAAAAGTCACACATCTTTGCAGGGCCCTCAATGAGTAAACCTACCCTATAACTTCTTGCTCATCAAAACTCAGGATGAGTATGCAGAATCAAATGTCCCAATCTATTTATAGCTCGCCACTGTGCTGAGAATATTTCTGACGATCAAGTGCCTGGGATGTCGCCAAATAGCCCACCGTCGTGCCCCCAAAATGACCTTTGTGCCGGCGGCTATAAGTTGAAAAATTACGGTTCTCCACTCTGGAGAGGGCTATCCCTGAATAGGAAAACCATCTTTAAGCTCGTCGTGACCTTGATTGACGACCGGCCCACTCCGTTATCTAGGGCATTGTGGGACTAGTCGGGCCATCACCCTCTCAACACATCTAAATACTGCTTACGCACCACACCCACCAGTAACCGATAAAGCTGAATATTTTTTTTTACAACTGAAACTCTCTTACAGAAATCAATTAATCCAACAATTGTTTCTTAATAGATTTCATAGACGACAAAACACTTTTTCTGGTCAGAGGCAATTCCGGACTGGCCTGGGCCCAGGGAGAGTTTTTCAAATAGGTCCAATACATCTCCTTCTGTGGACGGAGGCACCATAATTGCCAAGGTTTTAAGGAGCCAACGTAGTGGACAATTGAAGCTTCACTATTACCAAGCTTAACGTCACCAGCGCCCTCATAAAGGTCAATCAAAGTATTCCACTTATTCTCAAGACAGACAAAATCTCCATCAATAACTTTATTCAAAGCATCTTGATCCCAGAATTTAGCTAACCTTGGATTCTTTTTCAAGAAGTCAATAC
>JBCBOC010000475.1:0-3981 GCA_039821475.1 Cyanobacteria bacterium J06632_22
AAGTAACTGTCAAGTAGTCGCCAGAGAATATTGCAAATATATTGCGTATGCATACGGTTGCAATCAGCTCTATCGCCGAACTTCTCTCTGGTGATATGATTTTGGGCATAGGGCTGCATAAATAAGAATCGTTATCGCTAATTACTAGATATGGGATTGTTTTCTAGAGACTGCTTTGAGCAGTACCGCCGAGAAGTTCGGATTATGTGGCGTGTTCTGGCTGTGGCGGGTCTAGTTGCTGCAGGAGTCCATGCATTCTCTCTGCCCTTTGTCGCTCGATTTACCGCAGGACTGGTAGGTGATCCTGAACCCGATATTGCAGCAACACCGATCGAGATTGTAGTCGAGGAAGAGCTGCAGCAGCAGACTTCGGAGCCCGAAACAGATCCCGAAGATCAGCCTGAGCCCGCCGCTGCTGCTCAGCAGCCTTCTCCCCCGCCGCTGGCGACCGCTGCCCAGCCAGTGTCCGCTAGCGATGTAGCTGCTGCTGATACGGTGGCTGTGCAGCAGGCAATCGCCACCGAAAATGGTTCGATTGTTGGCCAGGGAGCCGTAGGCGGCTCTACCGCAATTGGCCTAGTACGGGGCTCAGGCACGCCAGTTGAAGAAGGCGATCGCATCAATTTACCGGACATTAATTTGCCAGAGGTTTCGTCTCCCACCGAACTTTCGAGACCGCGAGCGTCCGTTCCGGAGGTTTCCCTAGCTGCCAGACGTCGGCCCTCATCACGCTCGGTCAGTTGCAACCCCTGTTCCGTTCCAGATTATCCCCTTACAGCCCGCCGCGCAGAAATTGAAGGCCAGCCGGTGATCAACGCAATTTTTGACGAATCGGGCCGTGTGGTTGAGGCCGTGATTGAGCGTTCAAGTGGAAATGCGGCATTTGACCAAGCAGCTCTGGAAGAGGCTCGCAGCAACTGGCGCTTTGATGATCCCCGCCAAATTGGCGGGCAGGTCTCTGTCGATGTCATTTTTGTTGTAGAGGGTTCAGAGCAATATGGTCAAGCTCAACAGGCTGGAGAGGTCCGCACTGTTGAGCTGCCAGTTAACCAGCAAATTCGCCCGGTAGTACCGAATCAAACGACCGGTGGCCCCGCCGCCAATGGCGCAGCGCCCGATTCGGAAGGCAACCGTCCAGCGGAGCCTTCCACAGCAACAGACGTACCCGCCAGCCAGTCACCTGAAAGCGCATCAGATGAAACAGCTGCTGAAGCGGGTTCGGACAGTGGCCCAATACATAGCAGTTCGCCCAGCGCCACACCCGTAGACAATAGGCCAGACACGTCAGCAGCCGCAGAGTCACCCGAGCCTGCCGCAGCCGCAGCCCCTCAGGTGATGCCTGTCCCCCAAAGGAGTGATCTGTCTACTCCGCCTGCTAGGCCAGTTTCTCCCACAACAGCACTGCCTGTAGCGGCGCCCCCCACGATGTCTGCTCCGGTCACACCTCGTCCGGTAGCGGCTCCGACCCCAACCCCACAGCCAACCTCTGCATACTCAGAAAGTGCCTCAACAAGCGCTCCGGAGAGTATCGATGAATAGCTTTGGCAACACATTACAGCAGCCCCTGAACCAATTGAAAGTTTTGATCACAGAAGGAAGCGGATTTGATCCTAGTCGCTGGGATCACTGGCTAGTAATCGGCTGCTACTTGGTAGTTGCAATAGCTGGCCTGTGGCTCTCTTGGCAATGGCGGCAGAAGCGTTGAAAAAGATGAAGCAACTTTCAACGCTGGCCTTAAAAAAGGTCACTAGGTTCCGACTCAAGGCGCTCCCGTCTGTGTTGCTGAGTCCAGTGTTTGCGATTTCAATCTCAACCAACAGCACTGCTCAAGGCGATCCCGCCCCCTCTATCGAGCAGCCACTGCCGCCCGCATCACCTGCCCCGACGACTCCAACCGCTGCCCAGATTACCGACATTCAGGTCACGGAGCTGGAAGACGGCCTCCAGATCGTCTTAATTACCAGCGATCCTGGCCTAGTAGAGGTCTTCCAGTTTCAGGAAGGCACCACGCTAATTATTGACATCACCAATGCAGCGCTAGCCCTACCAGGCGGTGACCTCTACGAGTTGCTGAACCCAACCTCCAGCGTTGCGGCGCTCAGGCTAGAGCAGCGTGGCGATGAAATTCAGCTAACGGTAATCAGTAACGAAACTGAGGCGCCCAACGCCTTTTTAGAAAGAACACCTGAGGCGCTGCGGCTCGATGTAGTGACTGCCCCTCTAGGCGAGACGGATTCTGACATCGAGTTTGGCGGCGATAACCTACGCATCATCGTGGCGGCAGCCCCATTGGGATACCAAGTCCCACCAGATGCTAGTACACGCGCGACGGGACCGGTCACCGTGCTGTCAATTCCGGAAGCGGTGATAGAAGACCAGGGGGCGGGCAGCCTGGGCGATACGCTACGCAACGTCAGCGGCGTAAGTACAGGGAGAACAGGAGTTGGCAGCCGAGCCACGACGCCAATCATTCGGGGGTTCGAGAGTAATAACATTCTTCGAAACGGGCTACGAGACGATACCCTCCGGCTCGGTTCAGGAGTCAACAACATTGCCCAGATTGATATCCTAAAAGGCCCAGCGTCAGTCCTATTTGGGGCCGGGAACCTGGGTGGCACGGTCAACCTGATTACCGAAGTCCCCCTGGATGACCCCCACTATGAGTTTGAGGCTTCGGTTGGAAATAATGCTCTCTACGGCACCTCCATTGATCTAACCGGGCCGCTGGATGAAGCTGGGTTGCTGGGCTATCGGGTCAACCTGGCCTACGAAAATCAAAGCAGCTTCACCGATTTTGAGCGCAGCGAGTTCTTTTTTATTTCACCGTCATTCCAGCTGGCGAATACGGAGCGCAGCAGTCTAATTGTTGACCTTGAATATCTCAGCAGCCGTACCTACGGGACATCAGCCGGGCTACCGGCCGTGTCTGCCATTGGCGTTGAAAACAATAGCTTTATCGATACCTTGTTAGCAGGCGGCGGGCAAATTTCGGAGGAAGACCTGGCTCGGTCAGGTACTTTGGATATCCGGTCAAATCTGGGAGAGCCTGATCTGAGCTACACCGAGACAGATATTGCCCGATTCGGCTATCGTCTACGCTACGACCTCAGCAATAACTGGACCCTACGGAACGAATTTTTGGGTTCTTTTCAAGAAACCCGTCAAGATAGCTTTGTCGCCAGCGTCAGTTTTAGGCAAATCGCGGGACAGACAGACTTCAACACCCTTGATCGCCTGTACATCGACAATCCTAGCCGCCGCGATGTGTTTACTCTCAACAGCAACATTACCGGTCGCTATGAAGTGGCGGGAATTGAGCAGACATTGCTGTTAGGAGCAGAACTTTCCCGAGAAGAATCAGAAGATGATATTTTCCAGCGCCTGTTTTTTAATTTCGCTGCACCCGACAGCGAGCCCTTTCAAATCTTTGCACCTAACTACGATTCAGAGCGTTTCTTTAATGACGCAGGTGATATCAATCTGCGGCCGGGGAGCGACAGTACCACTCAGCGCCAGACCTTTGGCCTCTACGGTCAGCTTCAGCTAGATTTCACCGATTACTTAACCGTGCTTTTGGGTGGCCGGTTTGACATGGCCGATCAGTTTTTTATTGACCGAGTCAACCGGGCTGATCCAACTCCGATTAACACCTATGACACCGCCTTTAGTCCCAGGGCAGGCATCATTCTCAAACCATTCGAGGCGGTTTCGCTCTACGCCAGCTACACCGAATCGTTCAACCCCGTCATTGGTCGAGATGCCGTCGGCACTTTATTTATCCCCGAGCGCGGGAGGCAGTTTGAGGCCGGGCTCAGAGCCAACCTGTTAGACGATAGATTAGGGCTAACCCTGGCCTACTATGATTTGAGGCGGAGCAATGTGTCTACCCAGGACCCTAACCCAGCTAACATTGGCTCACAAATTCAGGTGGGGGAGCAGGCCAGCACTGGTTTCGAAGCAGATCTGGTGGGCGAGATTTTG
>JBCBOC010000059.1:0-10770 GCA_039821475.1 Cyanobacteria bacterium J06632_22
ATTGTCAAGGCAACCCGCCCTGAATATCAACTCCTGTTAAACCGATATCATCAAATCGATCAGCGCGTGACCCAGTATGGAAAGATGGCTAATTTCTTCTATCGCCTTCACTTTGCGATAGTTTGGGCCGCTACCATATCCTCTATTATGCTGGCAGTCTCGGCCGGGGGGAGCTTTTTAGGTGCCTACAGTAACAGCGGCAAGGGTAACAACAGTGAGCAGATCAACAAAGTCTTGCGAACGCTGTTTCTTTCAACCACAGCCATGTCCCTGCTGTTTTTCAACCTACCAGGCATTCTTAAATTAGGAGACAACCATAGAGCCAGTTGGGAGCTGGTCAAAGAACTCACAAACTTATCTAACGAGATAGACACTTTTATCACCACGGGCGGTATTACCGTGGCTGATGCAGAATCCCAAGCAGAGTTCAAACGAATCGATACCAACCGCTTTATCCACTACGTTGATCAAGAACTCGACAGACTCAATCAGCTACCTGTTGATTTTGATCAGTCTGCCATTAGCAAGATCAGCAGTCTAGAATCCAATAGTCTCTTTCCTCAGCGACCAAGCCAATAGCCTTGGCCAAAGTGCTTTGAAACTGCAAAACCCATAACTCAGTACCGTGGCCTAATCAATTAGAAGACCGATGTCATGCTGTTTGCGAAGCGACGCCAGCGGCGTAACTTGTCGGTAAGCGAAGCCATGCCCAAAGGGCTTTAGCATCTCAGCAAAAGCGTTATATATGAGGAGATTCCTCCACTCCGTTGCTCCACAGGAGCCGCTGGCGCGAACGGAATGACATACAGCATTCTATTACCTAAATAATTTGCCCCTCCTACTTACTAGAGCACCAGCGGAACCTGCGCCTGACTCGACTAACGAATCGCTGGAGTCTCAACGGCTAATGCAGTCCTCGCCTATAAGCCAGGCTGACCGATAAATCAGGGGCTCGCCCTAGGGGTAAACCATCAACCCAGTGACCCGCTTGCAATGCATCCTTGATAAACCACTGCAAAACCACTGCACTAGACCTCCGACCTCAGCCAGCACGGTTTGCCTCAGCGCAACAGCAAAATGTGAACCACGAGTTCGAGGCAGGATAAGAGCCCCGTCAGGTATCAACCGCTTAACAATTTGCCGCTGCGAAGCCAGGTTGCCGCTATAGTGTGGGTGCCGATTTTATCCGCTGCCTACAGATTTTTAGCTATGCGTCAAGTCAACTTCGTCGTCATTTTCGTGATCTGTCTCGCACTCGTGCTATTTGGCATTGAAAATACCGAGACTGCCACGATACATATCGTGCAGGGCGTGGAAATTCAGGCACCGCTATGCATTGAACTTATGGTAGCCCTGGGCATCGGCGCAACGCTAGCGTGGATATTCAGTGTTTGGGCACAGGTGCAAGGCTACTTTAATGTAAATCCCCAAGTGCAGCAGCGGGAGCTACGCATTCAGCAGTTAGAAGAAGACGTGGAGCGCTACCGCGTTGAGCTCGAAGAGCAGCAGCCGATGTTGCCGGCATCAGACGAAGCCAAAAGTGAAGCCTACGCCCAGTAGTATTCGCATAGTATTCGCAGGCATTCGCTGACTGCACCGGCCCCAGCAACGCCAAGGTGTTAACGTTCAGCCTCACTTTAACGTTTAACCTCACCTCTGATGCGGTGAGTGCCCAGCCTGAATACATTTGCGGGATCTAGCGAGCTGAGCTATAGTGCAGTCGTTCTAAATTCGGGTAGTCCATGGCGCTATCGCTCGCTCAAAATGCGATCGCATTCCTTATAGACCTAGCCGAAAAGGGCGAGGTTGACCCGTGGGACGTCAACGTCATCGACGTGATTGACCGCTTTCTGAAGACCTTAAAGGAAGCTCCCGAACCCGTCGCAAAACCCACCCATGGCCGCTCCCCCTACGAGCAAAGCCTGTCTGAATCAGGACAGGCATTTTTATACGCGTCCATGCTGGTGTTACTCAAGGCCGACACCCTAATCCGCACCGAAATTCAAGAAGAAGAGCTCGGCTTCGAAGACGAGGACTTCTTCGATCCTGATGAGCTGACGCCCGCCGCCCTACCCCGCAATCTAGAGCAGCACATCCACCGCCGAGCCGTCGCGGCCCCACCGGAAAAGCGCCAGGTCACCCTACAGGAACTGATTACTCAGCTTGAAACCATTGCCGAGGCCATGCAAAATCCTGCCCAGCGCAGCCGCGCCCAGCGGGTCAGGCCTCACTCGAAACGTAAGGCTGTCCGGGCCATTGCCCAGTTGGCCCACCAAGAAAACCTATCTGAAATTGCTGAAGCCCTATCGTCTTTTCTAGACCAGTACTGGGAGCAACTAGAGCAGGCCGTCGACTGGATCGACTTTGAGCTGCTGTTAGATCACTGGGCGCAGTTCCGCCCTGAGGTACTGGGCGGCCCCATCACAGAAGAGCTCACTGAAGAAGCCTACCGCCACGAAAAGGTCGGCGTATTCTGGGGCCTCCTATTCCTCTCTTCCCAGGCCAAGGTTGAACTGGGCCAAGACACCTTCTACCAAGACTTAAAAGTCCGACACTTGTCCACTGAACCAGGAACTGTATCGGTGGATGTGCCATCTTATGTACTGCCTGATTAATTTTTTTTGATAGATTTGGAGCGATACGGAAGCCGCACTATTAACCTCAGTGCTAAAACCGAGTGGAGTTCTCGTACTGGCTGCTTTGCTGAAACCCAGTTCACAGGTTTGCTGTTCCAAACGCTCTGCATAACAGACAAATACTTATTAAAGTTGTTTTGTGCTTGTTCAGAGATCTGTAAGGTGCCAATGAAGAGTGACCTAAGAGCCTGGGTACACTGGGTCTGGCCTTGTTAGCATGATTGAGTTTGCATGAGCCGTCTGTGCATTCTACTGGTTATTGACGTTCTTAAATTAGAATTTAGTCACATTGCAGCTTAGCCCCGTCGGGCTATTCACATCCAGCAGTTGAGGAATTAAGAGAGCATCTATGAAAGCCATGATCCTGGCCGCAGGCAAGGGAACGCGGGTTCGTCCCATCACTTACACGATTCCTAAGCCGATGATCCCGATTTTGCAAAAGCCCGTTATGGAGTTTTTGCTAGAACTGTTGCGCCACCATGGGTTCGACCAGATTATGGTCAATGTTAGCCACCTGGCTAACGAAATTGAAGGCTATTTTCGCGATGGTCAGCGCTTTGGCGTTGAGCTAGCCTACTCCTTTGAAGGGCACATCACCCCCGATGGTGAGCTAAAGGGACAGGCGCTGGGCTCCGCGGGCGGTATGCGCAAGATTCAAGACTATTCTCCCTTCTTTGACGATACATTTGTCGTGCTCTGTGGTGACGCCCTGATTGACACCGATCTGAGCGAAGCCGTGCGCCTGCACAAGGAAAAAGGCTCCATCGCCACGATCGTCATGAAGTCTGTCCCCCTGAAGCAGGTGCCCAGCTACGGTGTCGTGGTTACCGATGACACGGGTCGAGTCAAGTCCTTCCAGGAGAAGCCCTCCGTCGAAGAGGCCCTGAGTACCGATATCAATACTGGCATCTATATTTTTGAGCCGGAAATTTTTGATTACATTCCTTCAGGCTGCGAGTTTGACATCGGTGGCGACCTGTTTCCCAAACTGGTAGCGGCAGGCGCACCG
The DNA here is from genome assembly GCA_039821475.1 of Cyanobacteria bacterium J06632_22. Lineage (GTDB taxonomy): Bacteria > Cyanobacteriota > Cyanobacteriia > Phormidesmidales > Phormidesmidaceae > CAWUKV01. The sequence continues at coordinate 3,646 of JBCBOC010000059.1, forward strand.
TTCTACGGCATCAGTATGGACTTTGAGTGGGTCGACATCGGCAAGGTGCCAGACTACTGGCAGGCCATTCAAGATGTATTGACAGGTCAAGTTAAAGGGGTTGGCATTCCTGGGCGCGAAGTTCGTCCGGGGGTTTTTGCGGGCCTCAACGTCAAGGCCAATTGGGACAAGATCAACATCGAAGGCCCCGTTTATATTGGTGGTCGGGCACACATTGAAGATGGCGCCACCATCGTAGGTCCCAGCATGATCGGCCCCAATTGCTGCATTTGCAGCGGTGCCGTGGTCGACAAGAGTGTCATCTTCGAATACTCCCGCATTGGCCCCGGTGTACGCTTGGTGGACAAGCTTGTGTTTGGCCGCTACTGCGTAGATAAGAATGGTGCCTCCATTGATATGAAGGCCGCGGCCCTAGACTGGCTGATTACCGATACACGCCAGGCAGTTATGGCAGAGCCACCGCTGGAGCATCGGGCCCTAGCTGAGTTGCTAAACCAGCAGCAGGCTGTGGCACCGTAGGTTCCCATGACGTCCTTGAGTCAGTCGGCGTCAGTGTGCGCAGTTGGGTGCTCTGACGCTATTTGAGCCGCGGCTGAAAGCAGGCCGACCCTGCTGCTGCGGTCGAAATCAATAGAACGGCCAGAAACGCTCTTACTGTCAAGGTTTCTCCAAGGATAACCATGCCTGCTAACGTAGCCGTCATGGGTTCAAGACTTAGCAACACGCCAAATACGTTAATCGGCAAAGTGCGTAGCGCTGTTAGCTCAAAGCTGTAGGGCAATACTGAGGACATCAGCGCTACGCCGGTCGCCGTTAGCAATATATTGGGCTGGAGCAATGCCGCTCCAGCCGAAGAAATTCCAATCGGAGCCAGTAAGCAGGCCCCCAACGCCATCGCCCAGGTGAGACCGTCGACACCGGGCAAGGCCTGCCCCACGCGCGCCGACATTAAAATGTAGGCTGCCCAACAGCCCCCAGCGGCCAGGGCTAGCACAATTCCCACCCAGTCCAAGGAGAACGCGCCCAGTGGGGCCAGCAGTAGCACCCCCATAGCGGCCAGCGTGGCCCAGAGCCCATCCATCCAGCGACGCGACTTAAACACGGCCAGTCCTAGGGGACCCGTGAACTCCAGGGCCACCGCAATGCCTAGGGGAATGCGCGCAATTGCTAGATAGAACAACGAATTCATCAGCGTCAGCGCTATCGCAAACCCCGCTACAGACCGCCAGTGACGGCGAGCTTCAGCGGTAGGTCGGGGTCGCCACAGCACTAGCAAAATTAAGGCCCCCAGCCCCACCCGTAAAAACACAATGCCGAGGGGACCCACCTGCCCAAACAGCGTCTTAGCAAAGGCCGAACCCACCTGAGTGGAAATCACGGACAATATTACCAACGTTGGCGGCGGCAGCAGCGGTGGCCGTCCAGGGGATTTTGTGGCAAGGGGAGGCATGGCAGGGGCGCATATACTGACCCTGGCTAGCATATAGCAGTTATAGCTCTCGCCACTTTGCTTAGGACAATCCCGACGCTCAAGTGTTTGACATTGGAGCCAAGTGGCCCGTCGTCGTGCACAAACTCCCCAAAAGAGCCCCAAAAGAAGGAATTTTGTGGCGACGGCTATAAAGGGGTTGGTAGCCTCCTTCAACTGCGCCGAGGGAAGACCGTATCAGAGACGTCAGAGCCAGGCACCATATCTAATACTTCGACAAACGCAATAGTGGGGTTTCTAATCAGAAGATGTACTGGGGGACTGAAGATGTTGCCGATACACCCTGGCCAGCCGCCGGACCTGACTTTGGGACAATCGCCCCTGACGGTAGAGCTGCAGCAGGGTATTCCTGATATGGGCTAGTCTTTCGTGGGCTAGTCTTTCATTTTGAGCTGTCATGACACTTACCGCTGGCGCTCTCGTAGCGATATCGCAGCGGTCTGGAACTGAATCGGCGGACGGTTCTGTCGTGGCGTTGCACCATCGAGCCGCTACTTATATTGTGGCAGTTTGCATCAGGTTGTGACGGACCAACGGGGCAGTTCAGGGGTTGAAGGGTAATTGCCACACCCCCTTCACCACGGCATGGCCCTAACGGCTAGCCGGGACGCAGCCCTAGCCCCGTGAACTGTTGCGAGAAACAGTCCAACAGCAGCCGTACCTTGGTCGAGAGATGGCGATTGACCGGATACACCATAAAAATGGTCAGCGCTGTCGGTGGAAAGTCCTTCAAAATCGGCTGGAGTTGCCCGGATTTCATCTCGTCACTGATCATAAATTCCGGCAGTAGTGTAATGCCGAGGCCCTGAAGGGCTGCAGTTTTTAGGATATCGCCATTATTGGAGCAAAAGGGACTGTGGACAGCCACCGTCAATAGGTCTCCTGATGATTGCTGTAGCTGCCAGCTATTGCCGGTACTGAGATAGCCATAGTGCAAACAGGCGTGCTGTTTGAGTTCCTCAGGCACGGTAGGACAACCATGCTGGGCCAGGTAGCTGGGCGCCGCGCAAACGACCCGCGGCGCTGGAGCAAGCGGCTGGGCAATGACGCTGGCAGCCGTGACCTCAGCAGCGATGCGAACCACCGCATCGTAGCCTTCGGCAATGGGGTCAATGAAGCGGTCCTCTAGGGTGAGCTGGATTTGTAGGTCCGGATAACGCGCGGCAAAGGTTGCGATCGCACCCCCGACATACTGCACCCCAAAAGTCATGGGCGCGTTAATTTTCAACGGCCCCCGCGGCTCCACCTGAAACTGTGTCACCGCCTGTTCCGCCTCGGCCACATCCGCCAAAATGGCCAGGCACCGCTCGTAAAAGGCCCGCCCCGTTTCCGTTAGCGACACCCTACGGGTACTGCGGTGCAGGAGCTGAACCCCCAGGTCATTTTCTAGATTATGAACAAGCTTATTCACCGCAGACCGCGATAAATCCATCTGGCGAGCAGCAGCGGCAAATCCTCCCGCTTCCACAACTTGGGTAAAGGCATGCATGCTTGCGAATTTGTCCATAGAGAGAGGGGAAGTGAGGCGGTGCAGGGGTCAGACGGTCAGGCAATTACCAAGCAAAGCGTTCTCACCGAGCTCACCAAGCAAAGCGTCCTCACCGAGCAAAGCGACCCTACCACTGTCACCCAAAAAGAAACAATACGTCAATAAAATATCATATTGTATTTTATTTTAATCCAAACCATAATAGAACTGTTCTCAAAAGCGCCCGACAGGCGCGATCGCACCAGGAGGTTTCTCATGATTACGCGTCGTCCTGCTCAAGCCCGTGGCACCGCAAACTTTGGCTGGCTAGACAGCCGCCATACCTTCTCCTTTGGCCAGTACTACGATCCGGCCCATATGGGGTTCGCCGACCTACGCGTCATCAACGAAGACAAGGTAATTGGCGGAGAAGGGTTCCCCACCCACGGCCACCGCGATATGGAAATTGTCTCCTATGTCCTAGACGGGGCCCTAGAACACAAAGACAGCATCGGTACCGGGTCTGTGATTCGTCCTGGCGACCTACAGCGGATGTCGGCAGGCACTGGCATTATGCACAGCGAATACAACGCCTCCCCAACGGAGCCGGTTCATTTCTTGCAAATCTGGATTATGCCCAACGCCAAGGGTCTACAGCCCGGCTACGAGCAAACTCACTTTACTCGCGAGGATAAGCACAACCGGCTACGGCTGATCGGTTCCCAAGACGGTCGCGAAGGGTCCGTGACCATCCACCAAGATGTCAATCTCTACGCCACCGTCCTCGACGCCAATACCTCCGTCAGTCAACCCATTGCGGCGGGTCGCGCCACTTGGGTGCAGGTGGCCCGAGGCGCTGTCACCCTCAACGGCGAATCGATGACCGCCGGGGATGGTGCGTCCTTGGTCGATGAAACCGCATTGACGCTCACGGGTCAGGCTGACGATACCGAGGTATTGGTGTTTGACATGGCGGCATAGGACAGCGTTACTGCTAAAAGCTCGGGATGAGACAAGCGACATCCCTGTCTCATCCCAGCCCTATTCCCAATACTGACAGCCCACTAGAGCGATCAGCTAGACAGCATAGCGCTTCTTCGACAGGACGTAATATGGCAGGTGCCACGTTCAGGCCAGCGGCTTTCTCCCCAAGAAATGTCCCTCTAGACATGGCCAAGGTTTACATAGCGTATCTAGAGATCCAGCAGCGGTACTCTACACTGTGTAAATTGCCTGTCCGTATCATCATCTCTAATTGCCCTGTGACGCTTCAAGTCCCTTGTTTGACGCATAACGTTATCTGCTGTCACCTATGGCTACGGTGTCACCGATCGGTTCGGCAACGGCTTTGAACCCAGCCTGACGGGCCTGTAGATCCGTTGGGATAAGGCTCGACGCAGGCTATACGCCTAAAACGGGCAAACTCAATCATGCCCGGTTGCTGTCACGTTATGGGAAAGATTGCTATGAAATCTTTAGGTCGGCACATTCTCGTGGAGTTTCACGGCTGCTCTGCTGAAGTTCTCAACGATGTGCCTCGCATTGAGTCGAGCATGGTCAACGCAGCCAAGGAGTCCGGGGCCACCATTATTAGCTCCGTTTTCCATCACTTTTCACCCTTCGGCGTCTCGGGGGTGGTGGTTATCCAAGAAAGTCATCTTGCTATCCATACCTGGCCTGAATATCGATACGCCGCGGTGGATCTCTTTACCTGCGGCGATTCGGTATCGCCGTGGGTGTCCTACGAGTTGCTCAAGGAGGCGTTTGAGGCCCATCACGGTTCAGCCGTGGAAATTAACCGAGGGCAGTTAGAACTATTAGAGAAAACCGACATTGATCTGGGCGAGCTTCGCGATCAGGCAACGCAAAAGCTAAATACCCCTAAATACAGCCGCAGCGTCTGGTTCACCGATCGCGATGAGGACACGGCCCTGTCCATTCGACATAAGGGCAACAGCCTCTTTAAGGAAAAGTCTCCTTACCAGCTCGTAGAAATATTCGACACTTTTAAATACGGTAAAATGCTCACTGTTGACAAGATGGTGATGTGTACCGAACGGGACGAAACGGCCTACCACGAAATGATCATCCATGTGCCGATGGTAATCAATCCACAGGTCAAAAACGTCCTGGTCATTGGTGGCGGGGACGGTGGCAGTGTACGAGAGATTTTACGCCACGAAACGGTTGAATCCGTCACCATGGTAGAAATTGACGAAGCCGTAGTCCGCGCGTCGAAGGAGTTTTTACCCACCCTGTCCACTGCTTTTGGGCATCCCAAACTCAATCTCATCATTGATGACGGTATTCGCTACTTGCAAGATGCCGCAGCCGACAGCTTTGACCTGATCGTGATTGATTCGTCGGATCCCGTCGGCCCGTCCGAAGGGCTCTTTAGCGAGAGCTTTTACCGCAATGTGTATCGCTGCCTCAAGCCGGGGGGTGTCATGACCGCCCAAAGCGAGTCACCGCACTTTAATCGGGGAGCCTTTGTAGACCTCAATCGCTGCCTGCGACGAATTTTCACCCCCGATGCGGTGTTTAGCTATCTGGCATTTATTCCCACCTATCCCACCGGCATGTGGAGCTTTGCCTACTGCACGAAGGCAGGGCAACATCCCGTTAACGACTTAAACGAGGCCCGCGCGGTTAAAATTGCTGAAGCGTTTGATTTGCAGTATTACAACAGCGGTATCCACCGGGCTGCATTCTGCCTGCCGACCTTTGTGGCCAATTTGTTGAAGGATTAATATGGCCCCAAAAACAGTCTCCAGACAGTCCCCAAACCGTCTGGAACCAACGACATTAAGTGGCAATTTTTAGTGATTTTCAGTTACGACTAAGAGATTAAATTCTGCATTGTGCCGTGGTGAGGAGAGGATCCCTGGATGCCCACTAAAGCAGAAATTCTGGCGAGTTTTGACCCCAGTGAAGCGGGGCTCAACAACGGCCAGCTGTTTGGTTTTCCATTCGATTACAACTCGGCAGACATCATTATCCTGGGCATTCCCTGGGAGGTCACTGTCTCCTATGGCGCAGGGACCGCATCTGGACCAGCGGCGGTGTTGGGGGCATCGCCACAGCTTGATTTTTATGACCTGGACAATCCCCAGGGTTGGCAGCAGGGCATCTTTATGGAGCCTATCCCCGCTGTGCTAGCGCAGCACAATCACCAACTCCGCCAGAAGGCAGCCCAGGTGATTACGGGCATAGAACAGGGGAAAGGAGAAGATCCCGAGCTGTTGGCCCTCCTGGATCACGTTAACCAAGGCTGCGAGGTGATGACAAGTTGGGTTCGAGATCGCACCCTGCACGCCCTCAGCCAAAATAAAAAAGTAGGCCTGATCGGCGGTGACCACAGCGTCCCCCTAGGCTACTTCCAAGCCCTAGGGCAGCACTACCCGGCCTTTGGAATTCTGCACATCGACGCCCACGCCGACCTGCGCAATGCCTACGAGGGCTTTACCCAGTCCCATGCGTCGATTATGTTCAACGCGCTTAAAATTCCTCAACTCACCAAACTAGTACAGGTGGGCATTCGCGATGTCTCCTTACCAGAAGTACAGATTGCAGAACAGTCCAACGGCCGTGTCAAAATTCACTTTGACGCCCACCTCCAGCAAGACATTTTTATGGGTACGCCCTGGCACACTCTGTGCCGCCAGATCGTGGCGGACCTGCCCCCCCAGGTTTACATTAGCTTCGACGTGGACGGTCTCGACCCCAAACTGTGTCCCCATACCGGCACACCCGTCCCCGGTGGCTTTGAACTAGAAGAAGCCTACTGCCTGCTACGGGAAGTCGTCCGCAGCGGTCGGGAAATCATCGGCTTTGACCTGTGTGAGGTGGGCGATGGCGAATGGGATGGCAACGTCGGCGCCCGAATTGTGTTTAAGCTCTGTAATCTGATGGGGTTAACCACGCGGAGACAGCCTTGAAAGCCAAATCCAGCTTCTCGCTAAAAGACCAGCTCTTTAATGCGGACAAAGTGGGCTATCTGAGTGGACTCATCGTCCAAGCCGCTCCAAACTTTGATGCCCCTGGCTTTTGCAAAACCGTTTTGGCAGCCTTTCCGAGCCTGGAGCTAAAGCGGTTTTGCAAAAGCCAGGGGCATCAAAGTTTGGAGCGGCTTGGACGATGAGTCCACTCAGATAGCCCACTTTGTCCG
>JBCBOC010000303.1:0-5416 GCA_039821475.1 Cyanobacteria bacterium J06632_22
CTGCCCCGGTGGACACCGGGGCAGGAGCTACGCCAAAGGAATCGAGCAGCCGATGCACACACAGCACCAGCCATTTCCCCTCGGCAAAAAAGTCTCCCAAAATCTGACGGTTATAGCGCCACATGTATATACAGGCTGCCGCGGCGTGCAGCTTGCAATACTGTTTGGCCAGCTCAAAGCTTTCGTAGGATTGCTCGTGACCGTGCTCAAAGGCCGACTGGGAAATCTGCTCATCCTGGGCATCCAGGGCCTTAAGAATGACATCTGCTTGGGCTATCACCTGGGCCAACACACTTTGATCAACCGTTTTATCGCCCTCTAAGGCCTTCAGGTCGTCCATTAGCATTTCCAGACCCTGGGGCACATCGTCTGCGCCTCGGCTAATCAGCTCTAGCTTTTCAGGTGCAAACTTAGGCAACGGCGTGGTCAGCGAGAAGCTATTTTCCAGCCGAGCCTTCAGGGCTTCCATTTTCTCGGGTTTACGACGGGCACGGCCCTTGGCCAACTGTCGCCGCTGCAGAATCAGCGCATGCAGGTTGACCACCGAGCTGCCGTCAAACACGCTGATAATGGAGCTGTCCCGCAGCATCTTCTGGAAGACGCCCTCATCATGCTCGTCCCGCATGTAGAAGCGCGCCCCTAAGACAACGGAAACGTCCTTCATCATCTGTTCCAGGGTGACCGGAACAAAGTATTTGTCCACCGCAGACCAGACGCTAAACTGCTTGGGCACCACGTGGAAGCCCCGGGCCGCAGCAATGTTCACACAGTCACAGGTGAGAACATCTAAGAAGGCATGGGTCAGTGTGCGACGGGCATGGGGCATGTCCACCACGGTCTTGCCATAGACCTGACGGTTAAGGGCAAAGTTTAGCGTCGTACGCAGGCAGGTATCGGCGGCCCCTTGGGAGAAAGCGGCACACAGGGCACGGGTAATTTGGAAGCCCTCTAAAGCCAGCTCTAGGCCGTGGCCCTCTGGACCCAGCAGCATGCTGTCGGGCACAAAACAGTCCTTAAAGCCAATGCCGCTCATGTCCGCCGCGCGGATACCGTGGGTTTTAATCTTCGGCAGGTTGTAGACGCAGTCCGAGTCGATCTGGCTTTTGTCCACCATAAACAGAGACAGGCCCCGGTTGCCGCCCTCGGGGTCGGTGCGCCCCAGCACATAGGTAATGTCAGAAATGGTAGCGCGGTTGATGGGCCACTTTTCGCCGTTGAGGATGTAGCCGCCCTCAACCTTGCGGGCGGTGACGCTGCCACCCACCAGGTCACTGCCGTGGTTGCGCTCGGAATAGGCCAGACACATCGTGGCGTGATCGTCTTTAATTTGGCTAGCGAGCTTTTGCTTTTGCGCCGGAGTGCCCGCCATCCAAGTGAGGAAAGACCAAAACAGGGTGGTGAATGCGATCGCAACGTTCAAGTCACGTCGACTCATCACCCGCACAAAGGACACAAACTCCTCAAAGGAGGTAAACTCACCACCGCAGTCCACCGGCACATAGTAGTGCTGCAGCTTCCAGTTGTAGAGCCAGTCAATCAGCGGCTGGGGAAACTCTTCTTTTTCGTCCAGGGCAGCGGTCTGCGCAAAGGACAGGGTGCTATCGGGGTTGCTGGGGTCGCCCAGCTCCTGCTCTAGCCGTTCGGCCAGCCAGTATTGCTTTAGGTGTTCCATAAAACCAAGAACGAACGGGCAATGGGTCGGAAAGGTATCAGGGGTGGATTAAAACCGCTCTGTAGATGTTTTAATCCACCGGGCAAGGTCCGTAGACCTTCTAGGGAAACGCCTGTACAAAACAAGTAAACTTTGTACTTAACATAGCGTCATGTCTCGGCTATGACTGTGCCGTTTCGAGCTGCTTTGCCAAAGTTTCAACCTCGTTATGCAGCGTGCGAACTTTTGACGTAAGTGCCGGATTTTCGCTCCAATCCGTCAGTACTTCTAAGGTGCCCGCCATAAAGCTCGCTTTACAGCCCTGACGCTGGATTTTGCCGCTAGAGGTCTTGAGCACGTTGCCTGACTTCACCAGCGCCACGGCATACACCTGAAGCTCATGGGCCTCAGCAATCGCCTGGCGAATCTCAGTGATGATCTCCTCCGCAGGCAGATCTTTCTGATGGGAACGCTCCACCTCTTGGACCACCACCAGCTGCTCCTCACCATCCACAATGATGGAGAAGGACGCGCCGTAATCGGGCCGCATCGCCGGGTGCACCTGCTGCACCGTCCACTCAATATCCTGAGGGTAATGGTTGGTCCCTCGAATAATGATCAAATCCTTGATGCGGCCGGTGATATACAGCTCACCATCCTTCATAAAGCCCAGGTCACCGGTGCGCATGAAGGGGCCGTCATTGGTGTCCTCTAACCGAGCACGGAACGTCTCTACCGTTGCTTCCTGACGCTGCCAGTAACCGCTGGCCACACCGGGGTCCGCAATCCAAATTTCGCCCACCTGATCAGGGCCACAGGCCACCTTGGTATCGGGGTTCACAATCACCACCTGGGTTTCACACACCAGCGGGCCACAGCTCACGGTCTCCCGCACAGTGTCTTCTGCCGGGTCACCGAGGGCGACGACGCCGCGTTCCAGTTGGGGCGCATCCAGCGCCAAAATTTTAGGTTCTTGGCCCACGGGCGTCGACGAGACTAGCAGCGTCGCTTCGGCCAAACCATAGGCTGGGGCAAAGCTATCCCAGTTAAAACCACAGGGCTTAAACGCCGCATAAAACTCGCGCATCACCCGCGGGTTGATGGGCTCAGCCGCATTACCCGCACTCTTCCAACTGCTAAGGTCTAGGCCTTCTCGCTGGGATTCGCGAATGCGACGGACACAGAGATCATAGGCAAAGTTCGGAGCTTGGGAATGGGTTGCGCCGTACTTTTGAATGGCCTGGAGCCAGCGCAGGGGCCGCTTCACAAAGGCCAGGGGAGCCATGATGTAGCAGGGCGCACCGTTATACATCGGCTGGATCAGGCCCTCCACCAAACCGTAGTCGTGGAAATAGGGCATCCAGGTGACAGTGGGACCCTCTGCACTGTAGCCACAGGCACGCTGCAGATAAGCGGAATGATGCATCAAGTTGTAGTGGCTGAGCATCACGCCCTTTGGCGTTGAGGTGGAGCCAGAGGTGTACTGGAGATAGGCCAGCACGTCCTTGTCTACCTCAGGGTCGGTCCAGTCCTTGGCGAGGTCGGGGCTAATCTGCTCCGTATCTACCCAGCGCATCGCGTCAAATTCAGGAAACTCCAGCCCAGAGTCTTTGATCAGTTCAATAATGCGGGCGTTGCTCAGCACCATCGTCGCGGCGGAGTCCTTGACAATCTCCCGCAGGCGGGGCAAGGTGCGCTTCATGCGGCCCGCATCGGGCGGTGGCACCGGAATCGCAATCACCCCGGAGTACAGACAGCCACAAAAGGCTGCAACCACTTCCACACCTTGGGGATACAGCAGCAGCGCCCGCTCGCCCTTAACCTCTTGCTGCTGCAAAAAAGCAGCAATGGCTCTGGCCTGCTGGTCTAGCTCGGCATAGGTATAGGCCGCACCTTCGCGCTTGCCATCCTCTAGAAACTGGTAAGCCAGATCGTCAGGCTGATGCTGTGCCCGGTGCTGAAGCAGCTCCACCAGGGTGGCAAACTGGGTCGTAGGACTAGAAAGCGTAGGAGTCATAATTTAGATATATAGGTAGGCGACTTATAGTGGCTACAGTGACGGCAGCTACGATTGCGACGCTGGGATTCATAGATTCCCCTCACCCCTGCCCCAAGGATGCACTTAAGACAGACGGCGCTAGGGCCAGGCGGCGCTGGGGCCAGATGGCGCTAGGGCCAAACTGTGCTTAAGCCAAAATGTACCAAGGGATGTTGATATACTGCTTCAACGACGCATACTGGCACAGGCTTTCTTGGGGTGGCCGACTTTATCAGGGTGCTTCATAGAAACATCAAACAATCACTTTGAAGCAGTAAATCAATGGCGATGCTGGGCAGACGCTAGGGCTAGCGGACAATACGGACAACGTCGAAGCAGATAGCCTTGCAGATATCTTGCCCCAGTAAAATACCGAGTGGGTCTCGGTATAGAATGCCCATTCCATTTCACCGTTAACCTCAGCATATTCAGGGAAGTTCTTGGATCTAGACACCCCAGCCGTCAACTGGCAAACGCTGGCACCTGACCAGCCTTCACCCCAGTCGACCTTAGCCGATAGTAGTTTGCACCTGTGGCGTATTGATTTGACAGATGGGGCCGATGGACCGTTTTGGGGCTGCCTCAGTGAGGATGAGGTGGCCAGGGCACAGCGGTATCGGTTTGATCGCGATCGCACCCGCTTTGTTCAAAGTCGCGGCAGTCTCCGCCACATCCTCAGTCGCTATCTTAACCAGCCACCCGCCACCATCACCTTTACCTATGGTCCCTACGGCAAACCCAGCTGCACCGCTGCAATCGGCACTGGCCTATCCTTTAACCTGTCCCATTCTGGTGACGTCGCCCTCTGCGCTCTCACCCGCCACCGTCGAGTCGGTATCGACGTAGAACAATACCGAGAAATTACTCACTTCGATAGCCTTGCCCGCCGCTGCCTGACCGCAGCAGAGATACCGACGTTAGAACAGTTGCCCATGGCCCAGCGCCAACCCATCTTTCTGCAGTACTGGACTGCTAAGGAAGCCTACCTTAAAGCCATTGGCTGTGGCCTGACCCAATCCCTGACCAGCGTTAGCCTGCAGCTTGCCCCCCCGAAGCTGATCAGCGTACCTGAGTCCGGGAACTGGATCTTGCAACTGTTCGCCCTAGACGGTGCCGCCGCCGCCGTTGTTGTTGAAGGCAAAACAGAGAACAGTTACTACTTGTTATCCAAATAATGCTCTCGAAATAATGCTTTCAAAATATTTTTCCTAACAAATTGATTTCATCTTGTTTCCACTCTTCAGCCTACAGCCCATTACCAATCAAGATAAATGGAGCCCAATAGAAGGGATGGTCAGACTGTCCTTGTAAGGCTAACGGTTCACCGGTTGTTGTATCTGTCACCGTCAACGTTGCCGAGCGGGATGTGCCCCGATCAATCACCGACAGGTCATCCTCGATCAACGCGAGCTGTGCCAGCCGCAGCGCTTCTGCCTTGGGGTGCCCCTCACTCAGGGCCAGGTAGAATGCATTCATCAGCGCCTGGGTGCCGCCGTCATTGACTCGCCATAGAGAAGCCACTGCGGCCTTGGCCCCCGCCCGCTGGATTTGGTAGCCCAAACCTAACACTTCAATGCCATTGCCCAAATCCTGCCCGCCGAGTCCTGTTTCACAGGCGCTGAGCACAACCAGGTCCGCCGCCCGCAGGTTCCAGCGACGAATCTCCCGAAGGGTGGCGACCTCGCCATCGCCAAACAGCAAGAACGAACTATCAGGACTGTTAGACA